>DAHWNE010000076.1 GCA_027340195.1 Acetobacteraceae bacterium
GGTATCGAGTCTTGTTTCGCGCGCCGCCGCCCGCCAACCCGGCGCGCATACCAACCGGCCTCATGGCCTGACGTGAGGCCATGAGGCCGGCTGGTATCACCCCAGCGTCAGCCCCGCCGCCACCCCCGCGGCGGCCAGCGCCAGCAGCCCCGCCAGCGGCGCCGCGCCCACCCGCAACCGCGAGAACGCCGCCGCGTAGATCGCCTGGAACACGGTGTTGGAGGCGGCGGCCAGCAGCACCGCCTCGGCCCGCAGCGGCGCCGAAAGCCCCGTCGCGCCGTGCTGCGCCAGGCTCAGCACGAACGGGTTGATGTCGGTCACCCCGACCAGCCCGGCCAGCACCATCAGCCCCGGCGCGCCGAACCGACGCAGTACCAGCCCCACCGCCAGCGACACCGCCACGAACAGCGCGGCAAACCCGGCCGCGGTGCCCAGGCTGAGCGGATTGCCCCCCGGCGGCGGCGTGGCGCCGTCGCGCGCCCCCGCTTTCCCCCACCACCACAAGCCGAGCGCCGGCAGCGCGCCGAGCAGGCCGAGCCCCAGCAGCGGCACCGCCAGCCGTGCCGCCAGCCCCGGATCGAACAAAGCCGTCACCACCAGCAGCCGCGGATACATGATCGCGTTGGCCAGCAGCAGCCCGGCGCCGAGGCCGCGCGGCGGCGCCGGCGCGCGGGCGGCGCGGGCCAGCACCACCGCGGTCGCGGTGGCCGACCACAGCCCGCCCAGCACCGCGGTGAGCAAGCCGGCCTCGGCCGGCACCACGTAGCGCCGCAGCAGATACCCGGCGTAGGAGATGGCGCTGACCGCCACCAGCGCCAGCCACGCCTCGTGCGGGGTGATGGCCGACAGCGTGGTGACCGGCCGATCCGGCAGCAGCGGCAGCACCAGGCCGGTGATCAGCAGGAACCGCCCGGCGTTCACGATCTCGGCCAGCTCGATGCGCCGGGCCAGCGCATGCAACTCGGTCCGCGCGGTCAGCAGCATCACCGCCGCGACCGTCGCCCCCACCGGCACGAACACCGGCGCGGCCAGCGCCAGCGGCCCCAGCAGGAACGCGAGCAGATTGCAGACCGGCACCACCAGCCCGACATTCGGCTGCCCCTCGGAATCGCGTTCCCCGCTGTGGCGCCCGTAGTACAGCGCGAGCCAGCTTCCCAGCACCAGCAGCCCGGCGGCGAGCAGCCAGGGCGGGTCGGGGTCCAGCCGCCACAGCGCGCCCCCCAGCAGCGCCAGCAGCGGGAAGCTGCGGATCCCACCCGGGCGCGCCTGCCCGACGCGGGCATAGAACTCCTCGAACGCCAGCCCGAAAAAGAACCCCAGCCCCAGCGCCAGCAGCCAGGGCCAGAGTGCGTTCATGCCGCCAGCGAGCGCAGGAAGCCCAGCAGCGCGTCGGTCACCGCCGCCGGCTGCTCCTGCTGCACCCAGTGCCCGGCGCCGGGGATCAGGTGGCGGAAGCGCAGATCGGCGCAGCCGTGGCTGGCCATGCGCTCCAGCGCGCCCGGGGTCTGGAACGCGCCCCAGTCCTTGTTGCCGGCCAGGAACATCGCCGGCACCGATATCGGACGCCCCGCGAAGATCTGCTGCTCGGCCAGCCCGACATGCTGGGTGCGGCAGCGATACCATTGCAGCCCGCCCTGGAACCCGGTGCGGGTGTAGGCCTCGGCATAGACCGCGAGCTCGGCGTCGGTCAGCCAGGGCGCGGCTTGGTCCGGCGCCTCCGAGGCGACCGTTTCGGCCATGCTGCGGTCGAGGTCCATCACGTAATAGCGCGGCAGCCGAGCCAGCTCCGCGGCGGTCCAGGCGGCCAGCGGCGCCGGGTCGTTGCCCGGCCAGTCGGCGCTTTTCATGTGGTAGTAGGCGCGCAGGAACGACGCCACGCCCTGCGGGCAATCCTGCATGTCGGCATTCGCCGCGCGGGTGGAATAATACCACTGATAGTGCTTGCGCGGCGGGGTCAGCAGCGCCAGCGCGGTGTGCACCTCCTCGCCCGCCGGCGCGGCGAGCCCGGGCGGGCCGGCGAAGGGCGCGCTCATCAGCGCCACCGCGGGGAACAGGTCGGGCCGCAGCAGCGCGCACCAGGCCGCCACCGGGGAGCCGAAATCATGCCCCACCACCGCCGCCGTGCGCGCCACCCCCAGCGCCGCCAGCAGCCCCACCATGTCGCGCACCAGGTTGAACAGCCGGAACGAGGCCAGATCGCCGTCATAGGCGGCATCCCACCCGGTGGTGGCGCCGTAGCCGCGCTGGTCGGGCGCGATCACCCGATACCCGGCCGCCGCCAGCGGGATCATCACCTTGCGCCAGGAATAGGCGAGTTCGGGAAACCCGTGCAGCAGCAACAGCACCGGCCGGTCCGGCGCGCCGGCTTCCAGCACATGCATCGAAAGCCCGTTCACCCCCGGGACCTGGCGGGCGCGGACGCCATCCGGCAATTCTGCTTCGGTCATCGGCGTCTCCCGCGGCGGTTCCGGCCCGGCGGTATCGCATTTTCCCGCCCGCCGGGCCATCCTGCGCGACGAACCGAACGGGAGGACACGTCATGCATATCGGAGTGATCGGGCTCGGCATCATGGGCTCGGCGATCGCGCGCAATCTGGTCCGCGCCGGCTTCACCGTGAGCGGATTCGATATCGATCCGTCCCGCCGCGCCGGCCTCACCGCCGACGGCGGCACCGCCGCGCCCGACGCCGCCGCCGTCGCCGCCGCCGCGGACGTGGTGCTGACCAGCCTGCCCAGCATCGCCGCGCTGGAGCAGACCGTGGCCGCCCTGGTGGCGACCCGCCGGCCCGGGCAGATCGTCTGCGAACTCGGCACCCTGCCGATCGAGACCAAGGAGGCGGCGCGGGCGGCCCTGGACGCGGCCGGGATCGTGCTGCTGGACTGCCCGCTCTCCGGCACCGGCGCGCAGGCCGCGACCGGGGATTTGGTGGTGCTGGCCTCGGGCGACGCGGCGGCGTGCGAGAGAGTGGCGCCGGTGTTCGCCGGTTTCGCCCGGCTGACCCGGCATGTCGGTCCGTTCGGCAACGGCATGAAGATGAAGATGGTGGCCAATCTGCTGGTGGCGATCCACAACGTCGCCTCGGCCGAGGCGATGGTGCTGGGGATGAAGGCCGGGCTCGATCCGGCGGCGATCGTCGATGTGATCGGCGCCGGCGCCGGCACCTCGCGGGTGTTCGAGCTGCGGGCGCCGCTGATGGCGGCCGGAAACTACGAGCCGCCGACGATGAAATGCGACATCTGGCAGAAGGACATGGCGATCATCGGCGCCTATGCGGCGAAGCTCGGCGTGGCGGCGCCGCTGTTTGCCGCCACCGCGCCGATCTACAACGCCGCCATCGGCCAGGGGCGCGGCGGGCAGGATACGGCGGCGGTCTGCGCGGTGCTCGAGGCGATGGCGGGGCTCGCGCGCTGAGCCCCCCTACAGCTTCGCGCGCACCCGCCGCATCAGCAGGGTGAAGAACCCGGCCGGCGGCGCCGCCGCCTCGGCCACCACCGGGCTCTGCGCCAGCACCTTCCCGCCGGCCGAGACCGTCACCGTGCCCACCACCGCGCCGCGGGCGATGCCGCCGCGCGGCGGCGGGGCCACCGAAAGCCGGGTGGTCAACGCCCCCGCCGCCGCCACCGGCAAGGTCACCGTCACCCCGCGCGCGGCGGCCACCGGCACCACCATCGGCTGCGTGAGGGTGTCGGTCAGCGTGCCCAGGGTTCGGCCGGCGACGATCACCGGCTTGTTGGTGTAGAACCGGTATCCGTAATCCAGCAGCGCCTCGATATCCTTGGTGCTGGCGGCCCAGCTCGGCCCGCCCAGCACCACCGCGATCAGCCGCCGCCCGTCGCGCAGCGCGGTGGCGTCGATGCAATGCCCGGCCGCCTTGGTGCGCCCGGTCTTGAGCCCGTCCACCGTCGGGTCGTGGAACAGCACCGGGTTCCAGCTGCGCTGGCGGATGTTGTCGAACCGGTAGTGCTTCTCCGCGGTGATGTGCAGCACCTGCGGCGCCGTCCGCAGCAGATCCCGCGACAGCACCGCCACGTCACGCGCGGTGGTGGTCATGGTCGGGTCGGGCAGGCCGGTGGGGTTGGCGTAATGCGTGCCCGTGAGGCCCAGTTTTTTCGCGGTCGCGTTCATCAGCGCGACGAAGCTGCCCTGCGTGCCCGCCACCGCCTCGGCCAGCGCCACCGTGGCATCGTTGCCGGAATCGATCAGCACCCCGTGCAGGAGCTGATCGACGGTCACCTGCTGGCCGGGCGAGAGGAACATGCGCGACCCCCCGGTGTGCCAGGCGGTGGTGCTGACCGTCACCGACTGGTCCAGCTTCAACGCGCCATGGGCGATCGCCTGATACGCCAGATAGGTCGCCATCAGCTTGGCGAGGCTGGCCGGCGGCCAGGGCTGGTCGGGCGCCTTCTCGGCCAGGATGGCGCCGGTGGTGGCGTCCATCAGCACATAGGCGGCCTGATCGGGCAGCGCCGGCGGCGGCGGCATCCCGGGCAGGGCGAGCGGCGCGGTCGGCGCCGGCCCGGCAGGCGGAGCGGGCGGAATCGGTGGGGCGGCCGGCGGCGCCGCCCAGGCGCGGGTAACGAGGCCGGCGAGCAGGACCAGGGCAAGACGGGAGGCGAGCTTCATCGGGGCGAGGACTCCGGCAGGCAGGCGCCGGGTTATACAGGCAGATGCGCCGGCGGCCACGCACCCACCGGCTGCCGGTTGCGGCGCCGCAACGGCGGCCGGTCGGGGGCGCCGGATCAGGCGATGGCGCCGGGTAACCCGGGGCCGGCCGGCGGCGAATCCGGTCCGCGGGGCCAGGCTCCGCGATCATGGAGGCACTCAATGCGACGGCGGGTTTTATCATGGCTGGGGGCGGGCTGGCTGGCGATGGGGATCGCGCACGGCGCCACGCCGCGCGCCCCACAGATCGCCCCACGGATCGGCCCGGAGGTCGCCCAGGCGCTGCGCCGCTTCGGCCCGGTCACCGTGCTGCGCACCTTGCCCGGCCCGCCGGGCATGACCGCGGCGCTGGTGCGCGCGGGCGCGCAGCAGGCGGTGGTCTGGGTGCTGGATCATGGCGGCGTGGTGGCCACCGGTCAGGTCTGGAACGCGCGGGGCGAGGATCTGACCCGGGCGATGGCGATCCGCTTCGGCCTGATCCCGCGCCCGCTGGCGCCCGCCGCGGTGGCGGCCGCGGTGGCGCGGCTGGACAGCTTCACGCTCGGCTCCGGCGGGCCGGAAATCACCGTGTTCTTGGACCCCAACTGCATTTTCTGCCACCGGTTGTATCAACGCGCGGTGCCTCTGCTGGCGGCGGGCCGGCTGCGGTTGCGGGTGGTGATGGTGGGGTTCCTGAAACCCACCAG
>DAHWNE010000408.1 GCA_027340195.1 Acetobacteraceae bacterium
ATGCCTGGGTGCCCGCGGCCGCCGCCGCCTTCCGCGACTACCGGCTGGGGGCGGTCACGCTGTCGGCTTCGATGCTGGCGGCGCTGCGGCGGATGCTGGCCGGCGAGCATCCCACCGCGGCCGACAGCGGGCTTTCCAAGCGGGAATGGGCCGAGTTCACCGCCGCCCTCGGTCTGCCCCCCGATCTGCCCCCGGGCCGGTCCGAGGCATGAGCGGCGGACGCTTCCATCGCCTGCGGATCACCAGCCTGCGGCGGGATACGCCGGACAGCGTGGTGCTGGGATTCGCGGTGCCGGAGGCGCTGCGCGCCGCCTACCGGTTCACTCCCGGCCAGTTCGTGACCCTGCGCGCCGAGATCGGCGGGGTTTCGTGCCGCCGGCCGTACTCGATCTGCTCGGACCCCGAAGCGGCGGAGCTGCGTGTGGGCATCCGCCTCGTGCCCGGCGGACGCTTCTCCACCTGGGCCAACGCGGTGCCGGCGGTGGGCGATGCGCTGGAGGTGATGACCCCGGATGGGCGGTTCGGCCTCGCGCCCGAGCCCGGCGCGCGGCGCAGCCTGCTGTTCTGCGCCGCCGGCGCGGGGATCACCCCGATCCTGTCGATCCTGCGCGCGACGCTCGCCCGCGAAGCCGGACGCTGTGTGCTGATCTATGCCAACCGCGCCCGCGCCGCGATCATGTTCCGCGACGAGATCGACGCCCTGAAGGACCGGTATCTGGACCGGCTGGCGCTGGTGCATCTGCTCTCGCGCGAGACGGTGGAGGGCGCGCTGGCCGGGCGGCTGGACGCGCCGACCCTGGCGCGGCTCAGGGCCGGGCTCGGGGCGGCGAAGGTGGCGCACGCCTTCCTGTGCGGTCCGGAGGGGTTCGCCGAGGCGCTGGCCCCGGCGCTGGCCGATGCCGGCCGGCTGCATCGGGAGGTCTTCACGCCCGCCCCGGACGCCGCGCCGGCGGCGGCGCCGGTGGCCGCGGACGCGCCGCCCGCCGCCTGGGCCGAGGTGACCTTCCAGGGGGTGCGCTCGCGGATTCCCCTGGCGGCGGGGGAGAACATCGTCGCCGCCGGGGAGCGCGCCGGGCTCGACCTGCCCCATGCCTGCCGCGGCGGCATGTGCTGCACCTGCCGCGCCATGCTGACCGCGGGCCAGGTGACGATGGCCACCAACTACAGCCTGGAGCCCTGGGAACTCGCCGCGGGCTACGTCCTCACCTGCCAGGCCAGCGCGGTGAGCGCGGAGGTGGCGGTGGATTACGACCGGATGTGACGAGAAGCGGAGAGCGGAGCATGACCGAAACGGAACCGATGGTGGCGCTGGGCCGGGACTACCCCGAGCTGCGCGAGGCGGTGCGCCGCATCTGCGCCCGCTACCCCGGCGCCTATTGGCGCGGCCTCGAGGACCGCGCCGCCTACCCCACCGAGTTCATCGCCGAACTCACCGAAGCCGGGTTCCTCGCGGCACTGATCCCGGAGGAGTACGGCGGTTCCGGCCTGCCGTTGCGCGCCGCCGCGGTGATCCTTGAGGAGATCAATGCCTCGGGCTGCGTCGCCTCGCAGGGCCACGCGCAGATGTACATCATGGGCACCCTGCTGCGGCACGGTAACGAGGAGCAGAAGCGCCGCTACCTGCCGGAGATCGCCGCCGGGCGGCTGCGGTTGCAGGCGTTCGGGGTGACCGAGCCCACCACCGGGTCGGACACCACCCAGCTGCGCACCCGCGCCGAGCGGCATGGCGATCACTACCTGATCACCGGCCAGAAGGTCTGGACCTCGCGGGCGCTGCATTCGGACATGATGCTGCTGCTGGCGCGCACCACGCCCACCGATCAGGTGAAGAAGCGCAGCGAGGGGCTGTCGGTCTTCCTGGTCGATCTGACGGCGAAGAACCAGGGCAAGGGGCTCGAGATCCGCCCGATCGAGGCGATGATCAACCACAACACCACCGAGGTCTTCTTCGACCGTTTCCCGGTGCCGGCGGAGAATCTGATCGGCCAGGAAGGCCAGGGGTTCCGCTACATCCTGGACGGTCTGAACGCGGAGCGGATCCTGGTGGCGACCGAGGCCCTGGGCGACGGGCGCTGGTTCCTCGACAAGGCCACGCAATACGCCAAGGACCGGGTGGTGTTCGGCCGCCCGATCGGCGCCAACCAGGGCGTGCAGTTCCCGCTCGCGCGCGCCTGGGCCGAGCTCGAAGCCGCCGACATGGTCTGCCGCCGCGCCGCCGCCCTGTTCGACGCCGGGCGGGAGTGCGGGGCGGACGCCAATATCGCCAAGCTGCTGGCCTCGGAAGCGGCGTGGAAGGCCGGCGAGGCGGCGATGCATACCCTGGGCGGCTTCTCCTACGCGCGCGAATACGAGCTCGAGCGCAAGTGGC
The DNA here is from genome assembly GCA_027340195.1 of Acetobacteraceae bacterium. Taxonomy (GTDB): domain Bacteria; phylum Pseudomonadota; class Alphaproteobacteria; order Acetobacterales; family Acetobacteraceae; genus JAJZVS01. The sequence goes on from DAHWNE010000408.1 coordinate 2,369, forward strand.
GGGAGACGCGATTGTATCAGATCGCCCCGATCTCCACCAACCTGGTGCTGGCCTATGTCGGCCAGCACGTGCTCGGGCTGCCGCGGTCCTATTGATCGTGAGCGGGTCGCTGCTGATCGCGACCGGAGCGGACGCGGTCTATTTCCCGATGGTGCGGGAGCTGCTCGCCTCGGTGCGCGCCCACGCGCCGGGGCCGGTGGGGTTCGGCGTGATCGATGGCGGGCTCACCCCCGAGCAGCGGGAGTGGCTGGCGGCGGAGGGGGCACGGATCGCCGCTCCGCCCGCGCTCGCCGATGCCGCGCGCGCGGTGCGGGCCCGCCCGGCGCTGGCGGTCAACCTGGGCAAGCTGTGGCTGGATCGATTGTTTCCCGATCATGCGACCCTGCTGTGGCTGGATGCCGATACCTGGGTGCAGCAATGGGAGGCCGTGGCGCTGCTCGCCGGGGCGGCGGAGACCGGGGCGCTGGCGATCGTCCCGGGCGCCGGACGCTACTGGAAGCGGCAGATCGACGTGCGCTGGATCGCGGGCGGAGTGGGCGGGATCGGCCAGGTGCGCTCGTTCAATTTCAAGAACGCCTGGCACGCGAGGCTGCCGCTTTCGGTCTGCCGGGACCTGGGCACGCGCGCGCTGCTCAACGCCGGGGCCTTCGCCCTGCCGGCGGCGGCGGCGCATTGGGAGCGGCTGCGCCACTGGCAGGCGCGCATCCTGCGCCACGGCAAGCCGTTCACCTCCGACCAGCTGGCGATGGCGATGGCGGTCTATATCGAGGAGCTGCCGGCCGAGCTGCTGCCCACCAACTGCAACTATGTCTCGCCGCGGCGGGTGGATGCGGCGCGCGGCCTGCTGCTGGAACACTACTACCCCTATCGCCCGGTGGGCATCGTGCACCTGGCGGCCGAGAAGCGGATGCGGTTCGATCCGGAAGCGAAAGTGACGCTGCTGGGGCTGGACGGGCGGCGCTGGCAGGCGAGCCTGCGGTATGGCTGGCTCCAGCGCGATCTTTCAGCCGCCCGCGAGGCCGACCCGGGACGCGGAGCCTGCGGCGCATAGGGGTGGCATGGCGGCTGCGCGCAAGACAGGACGGATACATCACAGCGTGAACAGCCGTCCCCAGCCCCGCACGAGCCGGGGATCGGCGCCCGACAGGCGCAGCCCCCCCCAGATCGCGGTGGCGACGGTATCGAACACCGGCACGCCGAGGCGCGATTCGAGTTCGGCGGCCAGCGGCGCGGCATGCAGATTGGTGCAGATCACGGCGATCGCATCCGGACGCGCCGCCGCCACCTCGGTGATCATGCCCGCGATGGTCGCCGGCGCGACCTCGGCGAAGGAAAAATTATCCTGCAGGCCGAGATGGCGTTCCGCGGCCGAGGCGATGCCGATCGCCGCGTAATTCGCCAGGATTCGCGCCTGCACCGCGTCGAGATAGGGGGTGACGAACCCCACCCGCCGCGCCGGCAGCGCCGCGAGCGCCTCGTTCAGCGCCAGCATCGACGTGGTCGCCGGAATTCCGGTCGCCGCCGTGATCCGCGCGCAGAGCCGGTGATCGGCCTCGAACCCGAGCCAGCCGGAGGAGGTGCCGTTCCAGATGATTGCGTCCATCCTCGCGTGCGCCAGCAATTCGGCGGCGGCGAGCAGCGGCGCGTCGTCGAACTGCGCCAGGGCGCGCTCCGAGAGCGCGATCTCGGTCACCGGGAAGCGCTGGAAATGCACCGAGACCTCGGGAAGCGGGGCGATCATCGCCTGGCTGATCGGCTCGAGCGCGGTGTTGGAGGAGGGCGTCAGCATGCCGAGGCGGATGCGGCGGGTCATGGTGGTCCTTTCCTGATCTGCCCCCCCCTCATCGCCGAATTGCATTCATAATGCAATCCTGCTATCCCGCCGCCATGCCCGATACGATGCCCGCCCCGGTCCCGGACGGCTTGCCGCTGCGCGCCTCGATGCACGATCTGCTGATCCCGCGGCTGCGCGCCATGATCCTGGCGGGCGACCTCGCGCCGACCACGCCGATCTCGGAGCTGGCGCTCAGCCGGCGCTTCGGCGTGTCGCGCACGCCGCTGCGGGAGGCGCTGAAGGTCCTGGCCGCCGAGGGGTTGGTGCTGCTGCGCCCGCACCGCTCGCCACTGGTGGCCGGCGTCGATCCCGACCAGATCGCCGCCGTGTTCGAGACCCTGGCACCGCTGGAGGCGCTGGCCGCCCGGCGCGCGGCGGAGCGGTCGGACGCGGGGGGAAAGGCGGAGCTGGCGGCGCGGCACCGGCAGCTGCTGGTGCTGCGCCGCGCCGGCGACCGCGCCGGCTATCTGCGCGGCAACCACGACTTCCATCTGCGCATCGCCGAGCTGGCCGGCAACGCCGTGCTGCGCGCGACGATCGCCGACCTGCTCGGAAAGATCCTGCGCGCGCGGGCCACCGCCAATCTCGATCCGGCGCGCTGGCGCCGCGCCGGGGCCGAGCACGCCGCCGTGCTGGCGGCGATCGCCAGCGGCGAGCCGGATCGCGCGGAGGCGGCGATGCTGACCCATTCCCTCAACACCGCGGCGGCGGTGCTGGAGGTTCTGCGAACGGCCGGGAGGCGGGCATGAGCGACTACGAACTGGCGATCCGTGGCGGCACCGTGGTGACCGAGAGCGATTGCTTCCGAGCCGATATCGGCATCCGCGGCGGGCGCATCGCCGCGATCGGCGAGCGCCTGGACGCCGCCGCCACGATCGCGGCCGACGGGCTGATGGTGCTGCCGGGCGGCGTCGATAGCCATTGCCACATCGAGCAGCTGCGCCCGGACGGCAGCTCCGACGAGGAAAGCTTCACCACCGCCAGCGCCTCCGCGCTCGCCGGCGGGACCACCTCGGTCGTCACCTTCGCGATGCAGTTCAAGGGACACGGGCTGCGCGACACGCTGGCCGAATACCGCCGGCGCGCGCGGGCGGCGGCGATCGATTACGCCTTCCACCAGATCATCACCGATCCGACCGCGGCGGTGCTGGCCGAGGACATCCCGTTCGTCGTCGGCCAGGGGCTGCGCAGCCTCAAGGTGTTCCTCACCTACGACCCGCTGCGGCTCGACGATCGCGGCTTGATCGCGGTGCTGGCGGCGGCGCGGCGCGCGGGCGCGCTGGTGACCATCCATTGCGAGAACGACGCCGCGATCGGCTGGCGCACCGAGGCGCTGCTCGCCGCCGGGCTGACGGCGCCGAAATACCATCCCGTCTCCCGTCCGGCGGTGGTGGAGCGCGAGGCCGCGTATCGCGCCATCGCGCTGGCCGAGCTGGTGGATCAGCCGATCCAGATCTTCCACGTCTCCTGCGCCGAGGTGGCCGAGGAGATCGCCCGCGCCCAGACCCGCGGGCTCAAGGTCTGGGCCGAAACCTGCCCGCATTACCTGACCTTGACCGAGCGGGACATGGATCGCCCGGGCTTCGAGGGGGCGAAATTCATGTGCAGCCCGCCGCCACGCGACGCCGCCGCCGCGGACGGGCTGTGGGATCACATCCGGCGCGGCACGTTGGACGTGGTCTCCTCCGACCATGCCGGGTTCAGCTATGCGGGGCCGGACGGCAAGCGCGTGGCGGGCGAGGACGCGCCGTTCCGCGACATCCCCAATGGGCTGCCCGGAATCGGCTCTCGCCTGCCGATCCTGTGGCACGAGGGGGTGACCAAGG
>DAHWNE010000436.1 GCA_027340195.1 Acetobacteraceae bacterium
CCGTCGAAGGCGGTGCGGATGCGCCCCGGATCGGCCCGCAGCGCCGCCAGCAGCTGGTCCAGCCGGTGCCAGCGCGCGGCGGCGGCGACCACCAGCACCTCCGGCGTGAAGCTGATCCGCCCGATCGGGGAGAAATCGGAGGGAACGCTGTCCATCCGCTCGGCGAGCCACGGTGCCGCCGCGATCACCGGGCTCAGCATGGTCAGCACCGAGCCGTCGCGCGGCGCGTGCGCCGCCTCCATCAGCCCGACGATGCCGCCGGCGACGGGGCGGAAATCCAGCAGCACCGGCACGCCGAGCTCGGCCGCCAGCGCCGGTTGCAGCACCACCGCCGCCCGCCCCGCCGGCTCGGAGGGAAAGGCGGGCACGATCAGCCGCACCCGTTCGGCCGCCGAGGCGGGGCGGGCGAGCAGCCCGGCGGCCAGGCCGCCGAGCAGCTGCCTTCGGCTGGGGAGGCGTTTTGCCATGCCCGCAGGATCGCGCCAAAATCCTGCCGAAAGATGAAACCGCCCGCGACGGAGGTGACCGTGACGCCCGAATTGCTCGCCGCCCTGGCCCGCGCCGCCGGCCTCGACAAGGCGCTGGCGCGGTTCCCGGAGGATGTGGCGGCGGCGGCCGAACAGGCCCTGGCCACCGCCACCGCCTTCACCCACCCCACGGCGCCGGAGGCCGAACCCTGGCCGCCGATGCGGGTGCCCGCGCCATGACCGAACCGCACTGGCTCTCCGCCGCCGAGGCCGCGCGCGCGTTCGCCGCGCGCCAACTCTCCCCGGTGGAGCTGATCGACGCGCTGCTGGCGCGCATCGACGCGCTGCAACCGAAGCTGCACGCCTTCATCCGCCTGGATGCCGAGGCCGCCCGCGCCGCCGCCGCCGAGGCCGCCGCCGAGATCGCCCGCGGGCGCATCCGCGGCCCGCTGCACGGCGTGCCGGTGGGGGTGAAGGACATCATCGACGTCGCCGGCCTGCCCACCACCTGCCATTCCCGCCTGCGGCTGGATCACGTCGCCGCCGCCGACGCGGCGGTGGTGGCGCGGCTGCGCCAGGCGGGCGCGATCGTGCTGGGCAAGCTCGCCACCCATGAGTTCGCCATCGGCGGGCCGAGCTTCGACCTGCCGTTCCCGCCGGCGCGCAACCCGTGGAACCCGGAGCATCACCCGGGCGGGTCCTCCTCCGGCTCCGGCGCCGGGGTGGCGGCGGGGCTGTTCCCGGTGGCCCTCGGCACCGATACCGGCGGGTCGGTGCGCAACCCGGCCAGCGCCTGCGGCATCGTCGGGCTGAAGCCGACCTACGGGCTGGTCTCGCGGCGCGGGGTGTTTCCGCTGTCCTTCACGCTGGACCATGTCGGCCCGCTGACGCGCACGGTGGCCGACGCGGCGCTGATGCTGGACGCGATGGCCGGGCACGATCCGGCCGATCCCGGCTCGGCGGCAAGCTCGGCGCGCTGGTTCGGCCGCGATCTCGAGCGCGGGGCGCGCGGGCTGCGGGTGGGGTTCGTGCGGCATTTCCACGAGGCCGACATGCCGGCCCCGGCCGAGACCAGGGCGGCGCTGGCGGAGGCGGCGCGGGTGCTGGCCGCCGAGGGGGCGGAGGTCCGGGACGTGACCCTGCCCGGCCTCAACGAATTCGCGGGCGTCAACCGGGTGATCCTGACCTCGGAGGCGTTCGCCATTCACGCCCGCTGGCTGCGCGAGCGGCCCGAGGAGTACGGCGCCCTGTCGCGCCGGCGGCTGCTGCCGGGGGCCTTCATCGCCGCGCCGGATTACGTCGCCGCGCAGCGCCGGCGGGCGGAAATGATCGCCGCGGTCGCCGAGGTGTTCCGCGATGTCGATGTGCTGCTCTGCGCCAGCGCGATGGAGCCGGCGTCGCGGCTGGATGATCCGGCGGAGACCGCGCGCACCTATCCGCGCCAGGCGCGCACGCCGTTCAACGTCACCGGCAATCCGGCGGTGGCGATGATGGCGGGCGTCGGGGCCTCCGGCCTGCCGCTGGCGGTGCAGTTCGTCGGACGCTGGTTCGAGGAGGCGACCCTGCTGCGGGCGGCGGCGGCGTTCGAGCGCGCCACCCCGTGGCACCGGATGCACCCGCAACCATGAGCGCGGCGGAGGAGGCGGGGCCGGTCTCGCGCTGGTTCTTCTCGCAGCGGCTGCGGCTGCACTACCTCGACTGGGGCAATGCCGGCGCGCCGCCGCTGATCCTGCTGCATGGCGGGCGCGATCACGCGCATAGCTGGGACGACATCGCCCGGGCGTTCCGGGCCCGTTATCACGTGATCGCGCCGGATCTGCGCGGGCATGGGGATTCGGCGTGGTCGGCCTCCGGCCACTACCCGATGGCGAGCTATGTCTATGACCTGGCGCAGCTGATCCATTCGCAGGCGCTGGCGCCGGTTTCGGTGGTGGCGCATTCGCTGGGCGGGAATATCGCGCTGCGCTTCGCCGGCGTGTTCCCCGAGCAGGTCGGCCGGCTGGTGGCGATCGAGGGGATGGGGCCGGGGCCGCGATCGGCCGCCGAGCGGGCGGCCAAGCCGGCGCATGAGCGGCTGGCGGAATGGATCGCGCAGAGCCGCGCGCAATCCTCGGAAGTGCCGTGGCGCTACCCGTCGGTGGAGGCGGCGCTGAAGCGGATGCAGGAGGCGAACAAACATCTGTCCGAGGCGATGGCGCGGCACCTGACCGAACACGCGGTCAATCAGAACGAGGACGGCACGTTCTGCTGGAAGTTCGACCCCTATGTGCGGGTCTGGCCGCCGGTCGATCTGACGCGCGAGGAGATCGCCGGGCTATGGGGCCGGATCGCCTGCCCCACCCTGCTGGTCTATGGCCGGGAGAGCTGGGCCACCAGCCCGGCGAAGGACGGGCGGTTGGCGTATTTCCGCGATGCGCGGGTGCTGGAGGTGGAGGGGGCCGGGCACTGGGTGCATCACGACCGCCAGGCGCTGTTCATCGACGCGGTGCGGGAGTTCCTGGCGGGGTGAGGCTACGCCGCGACCCCCGGCATCCCCAGCCGCCAGGCCCAGCTCATCAGGTAGTAGGTCGCCTTGAACAGCGTCAGCGGCACCCCGAAGCCCGGCCGCTCGTAAAGGAAATGCCCGGCCAGCACCGAGATCAGCCCGTCGCGCATCCGCAACGGATTGCGCGGGCGCAGGAACATCGCCCGCATCACCGGGTGGTTGATGCGCCGGATCAGCCAGGAGAGTTCGTTCATGCTGCGCCGCAGCCGCCGCTCGGTGGCGCGGGCCAGCGCCCGCCCGGCTTCGGGGTCGCGCAGCCAGGCATCGGCCACCGCCGCCCCCATCTCCGCCGAGGCCATCGCCAGCAGCACGCCCGAGGAGAACACCGGGTCGAGAAAGCCGAACGCATCGCCGATCAGCATCCAGCCCTCGCCCCATTGGGCGGCGGCGCGGTAGGCGTAGTTGCCGGTGGCGGTCACTTCCGAGATCAGCTGCGCGTCGCGCATCCGCGCCGAGACCGAGGGGCTGGCGGCGATGCGCGCGAACAGCAGGTCCGCGATCGAGCCGGCGCGATCGCGGAAGGCCGCGGGACCGGAGACGAAGCCCACGCTCATCACGCCCCCCGGCAGCGGGATCATCCAGAACCAGCCGTCCTCGACCAGATGGACGGTGATGCAGCCCTCGTGCTCGCCGGTGCGGGCCACGACGCCGCGGAAATGCGCATAGACGGCAGCGGTGTTCAGCCGCTTGTCCGGCGCCTTGAGGCCGAGGCGGGAGGCGAGGAACGTGTCCCGCCCGGAGGCATCCAGCACGAAGCGGGCGGCGATGTGGCGCGGCCCGTCCGGCCCGACGGCGGTGGCAACGGCGCCCCCGGTGGGGGTGAAGTCGAGCGCGCGCACCCGGGTTGCCTCGGCCACCCGCGCGCCGCGTTCGCGGGCATTGTCGAGCAGGGCGGCGTCGAACGCCGCGCGCGGGACCTGGTAGCAATGGGTGAAGCGGCGGTCGAGGCCCTCGGCGAAGGAGAACACCGTCTGCTCGCCGGTGGAATCGGCGACGAACTCGGCGCCGGGCTTGAACACCCCGAGGGCGTGGATGCGCTCGCGCACGCCCAGCCGGTCGAAGATGGCGAGGTTGCGCGGCAGCAGGGATTCGCCGATGTGGAAGCGCGGATGGCGGTCTTTGTCCAGCAGCACGACATCGCGCCCGGCCTCGGCCAGGATCGCCGCGGCGGTGGCGCCGGCCGGGCCGCCGCCGATCACCAGAACGTCACAGGATTCCGCCGCTTCGCGCGGTTCCGGCGGAGTTTGCTCTGGCGCTTCGTGCATGGCTGCGCTTTGATGGAGGTTATGAGAGCCCAGCATAGCGATGCGCCGGAGCGGACGGAAGCGGGCGATCTCACCGGCGTTGCGATCGTCATTCCCGCCTACAACGAGGCCGCGACCATCGGGCCGCTGGTGCGGGCCTGCCGCGCGCTGCCGGGCCGGCCGCTGGTGGTCGTGGTCGATGACGGCTCGGCCGATGCCACCGCTGTCGAGGCCGCCGCCGCCGGGGCGCGGGTGTTGCCGCGCCGGCCCAATGCCGGCAAGGGGGCGGCGCTGCGCCATGGGTTTCGCGCCGCCCTGGCCGTGGGGGTGGGCTTCATCGTCACGCTGGACTCCGACGGGCAGCACGATCCGGCGGATATTCCCCGCCTGATGGAGGCGGCGGCGCCGGGGCGGGTGGTGATCGGCGCGCGCACCCCCTGCCCCGAGACCCCGCCGGCGCGGCTGATCGCCAACCATGTCGCGGATTTCTGGGTCTCCTGGGCGGCCCGCCAGCGCGTCGCCGATAGCCAGAGCGGATTCCGCGTCTATCCCGCCGCCCTCGCCCGCCGTCTGGCCGCCGGCGGAGCGGGATCGGAGCGCTTCGCCTTCGAGAGCGAGGCGCTGATCGAGGCCGGGCGCGCCGGCTTCGTCGCGGTCGCGGTGCCGATCGCCAGCCGCTACCCGGCCGGCGCCCGGGCCAGCCATTTCCGCCCGGTGGCCGATATCGCGCGCATCGTGCGCATGGTGGCGGGCAGGCTGCTGACGCGCGGGATGGACCCGGTCGGCCTCTGGCGGGCGCTGCGGCGCGGCCCGCCGGCGCCGTAGCCCCAAGCGACGGAGGTTCCCCCGTGTATTCCCAGGCCCTGGATCAGCCCGATCGCGCCGCCCCCGAGGCCGAGCCGGACGCGGCGCTGGCGCGCTTCCAGGCGCGCATCGATGCCGAGGAAAAGATCGAGGCCAACGACTGGATGCCGGCCGCCTATCGCCGCACCCTGATCCGCCAGATCAGCCAGCACGCCCATTCGGAGATCGTCGGCATGGGGCCGGAGGGCAACTGGATCACCCGCGCCCCCAGCCTGCGCCGCAAGGTGGCCCTGCTGGCCAAGGTGCAGGACGAGTGCGGGCACGGGCTCTACCTGTATGCGGCGGCCGAGACGCTGGACGTGAGCCGCGAGGCGCTGGTGGACCAGCTGCTCGAGGGACGCGCGAAATACAGTTCGATCTTCAACTACCCGACCCTGACCTGGGCCGATATCGGCGTCATCGGCTGGCTGGTCGATGGCGCGGCGATCATGAACCAGATCCCGCTCTGCCGGTGCTCCTATGGTCCCTACGCGCGGGCGATGATCCGCATCTGCAAGGAGGAGAGCTTCCATCAGCGCCAGGGCTTCGAGATCGTGCTGACACTCGCGCGCGGCACGCCGGCGCAGCGGGCGATGGCGCAGGACGCGCTGGACCGCTGGTGGTGGCCGGTGCTGATGATGTTCGGCCCGCCGGACAGCGAGAGCCAGCATTCGGACCAGTCGATGGCCTGGAAGATCAAGCGCTTCAGCAACGACGCGCTGCGCGGCAAGTTCCTGGACGCGACGGTGCCGCAGGCGCAGTACCTGGGACTTTCCATCCCCGACCCGGAGCTGCGCTTCGTCGATGGGCACTGGCGGCACGGACCGATCGACTGGGAGGAGTTCCGCCGCGTGCTGGCCGGCGGCGGCCCCTGCAACGCCGAGCGGCTGGAGGCGCGCCGACGGGCCCATGCGGAGGGCGCCTGGGTGCGCGAGGCGGCGCGGGCCCACGCCGCGAAATCGGCCGCTCGCGCCCGGGCGGCCTGAGCCATGGCGGGCGAACCGGACAGCATGTTGTGGGAGGTGTTTATCCGCTCGCGCAACGGGCTGGCGCATCAGCACGCCGGCTCGGTCCATGCCGCCGATGCGGAACTGGCCCTGCAGGCGGCGCGGGATACCTACACGCGGCGCGGCGAGGGGGTTTCGCTGTGGGTGGTGCCGTCGGCTGCGATCACTGCCTCCGACCCCGCCGAGGCGGGGGCGCTGTTCGAGCCGGGGACCACCAAGCCGTATCGGCACCCGACGTTCTATGCGGTGCCGGACGAGGTGGGGCACATGTAGCGCTGGAGCCACAGCAGGAGAATGAACGATGGCCGATCCTGCCGAAGTCGAGACAGAAAGCGAGGAAAGGAGGATTCGGGAGGTTATCAACAAGCATGACCTTCCTGCCTCGGTCCGCGGCTTCGAACTGGAATTCGGGACCGATTCGACAGGCGATCCGGCGGTGACGATCTGGTTCATCGTCAACGACGATTCCAACCCATCGAAGCAGGAGCTCGATCAGACGACCCGCTTCGTGAGAAGCACGGAGAGCGAGCTCATGGGGCTGAAACTCCGTCACTGGCCCCTGATCCGCTTCAGCCCGGAACGGGAGGCGCGGCTGTATTTCGGGGAGAGCGATGTCGATCCCAAGCGACCTTCTTGATCAGGCCACCCGTCTTCTTTCTCATGAACCCAAAAGGCCGAAACAGGCCAGTCTCCGCCGCGCGGTCTCGACCGCATACTATGCCGTGTTTCATCTCCTCGCGTCCGAAGCCGCCAGGAAGATCGCGCCTACCCAGCCCAAGGATTTGAAACTGCAGATGCGGCGTGCGTTCGATCATGGCGCGATGAAGGCGGTCTGCAAAAGCTTTGCCGGGGGAAATCTTCCGCCCTTCATTGGCCATTTGCAGTCGGGTCCGATCGAGGCCGACCTGAGGAGGCTTGCCCGGGATT
>DAHWNE010000438.1 GCA_027340195.1 Acetobacteraceae bacterium
CCGCGCCCATGAGGGGGCGTGGCGGGCTTTGATGAAAGCCCATGCCGCCCGGGGTGAGCGGGGCATGGCGATCCAGGCCTATGACCGCTGCCGCGCGGTGCTGGCGGACCTGCTGGATGCGGCGCCCTCGGCCGAGACGCAGAAGCTACTGACCGAGATCCGCGGCCCGTCCGGCTCGCGCCTGCCACGCCGCCCGCCGGCGCCGGCGCCCTCGCCCGAGGAGATGGAGGAACCGCCGCTGCTTGCCGAAGCACCGCAGGGTATGGCACGGGGCGGAGCCCATATCGGCGTGCTGCCGTTCACGCTGATCGGCGGGGGCGAGGAATACGCCCATCTCGGCCCCGGCTTCGCCGAGGAGATCACCGCCGCGCTGTCACGCTTCCGCTGGATGTTCGTCGCCTCCTCGTCCTCGCTCGCCCGCTTTGCCGACGAGAACCGCGACGAGGTGACCATCCGCCGGCTGTTCGGGCTGGATTATCTGCTGCACGGCTCGATCCAGATCGTGCGCAATCGGCTCAGGGTGACGGTGCGGCTGCTCGATCTGCGTCAGGCCAACCAGGTGGTCTGGGCGCGCCGATTCGACCGCCAGTCGAACGACCTGCTCAATCTGCAGGACGAGATCGCCGCCGAGGTGGTGGCGCAGACCGATCCCGAGATCCTGCTGATCGAGGCGCGCCGGGTCGCCGCCCGTCCACACGCCGCCACCAGCGCGTATCACCTGGTGCTGCGCGCGCTGGTGCTGATCAACCGGCTGGAGCGCGAGGCGCTGGTGCAGGCGGGGGCGCTGCTGCGCGAGGCGATCGAGCGCGACCCCGATTATGCCTCGGCTCATGCCTGGTTCGCCTATTGGCAGACCTTCATGTTGGGTCAGCACTGGGCCGATGATGCCGCGACCGCACTGGCCGAGGCGGAGCGGCTGGCCGATCGGGCGATCCTGCTCGATCCGTTCGACGCCCGCGGCCTCACCATCTGCGGGCATGTGCGCGCCTTCCTGCATCGGCGGCTCGACGAGGCGCTGGTGCTGCACGAGCGCGCGCTGTCGCTCAATCCGAACCTGGCGATGGCCTGGGCATTGTCGGCGGTTGCCCACGCCTATTCGGGCAATATCGCGGAGGCAGAGCGGCGCAACCTGCGCTACAAGAAGCTGTCGCCGTTCGATCCGTTCGCGTTCTTCTTCGATGCCTTTTTCGTGCTGATTCACCTGATGAAGACCGACTACGAATCCGCCGCCGCCATCGGGCGTTCCGTGGTCGGCATGAATCCGGGATTCTCCGCCGCCTACAAGCCTTATCTGGCCGCCCTCGGGTATCTGGGGCGGATGCAGGAGGCGGCGGTGGTACGCAAGCGGCTGCTTTCGATCGAACCGGATTTCTCGGTGGCACGGTTTCTCGAGACCACCCCGATGCGCCGCGAACAGGATCGCGCGCATTTCGCCGAAGGGCTGCGCCGGGCCGGCATTCCCGAGCATGGCGGTCCGGCTTCGGCGACGCAGGAGTCCCGGCTGGTGCGGCTGTAGCCTGGATTACGGCGCGAAGCCGGTCTTGTTGCGGACATATTCCAGCCGGTAGATCCCGCTCACCGGCGCGCCGCGCACTCCGGCGCGGCCCAGCATCGCTGCCAGTTCCGGCAGTTCCAGCGCCGCGACGTCGGTCGCCTCCAGGATCAGGCACCAGCCGGGCGGCGCGGTGATGTCGGTGCGATCGCGGCTCTCGGCGCTGCGCACGCCCGAGGCCGGCAGATTGGTGCGGCAGAGATGCGCCCCCGCGACCCGCGGCAGGGCGGCGAGCGCGCGGGTGACGGCGGAGAGCTCGGTGCCCAGCCACTCCTCGGCCTCGAACCGCAGCGTGGCCAGGACGCCGCCCAACCCCGGCCCGCGGCTTTCCACCACTTGCGCCAGCGCCCGGGTGGTGGTCTGGAAACCGGCGGTCACCTCCCGGGTGCCCGGGGTCGGATCGTTGAGGCGGGCGGCGTAGTCGGACCCGGTCAGCACCTGCATCGAATCGGCTTCGTAGAGGGTGAAGAATTCGGGCGTGGTGGTCCCATCCTGGGCGATGGCGCGCCGGCCCCGACGGAAACCCGGAATGCCGACCCGTTCCGGCATGTGCTCGTTGAGGTGCCAGTCATAGAAGCGCTCGCGCAGCTCGGGCGCAATGCCGTTCCAGATGGCAACCACCGCTTCGCCGGCCAGCATCGCCTTCTCCCCCTTAGGTGGACACGCAGTCTGCCACGGCGCGGGCGGCTGCGGGAGGGCTCAGGCGGTGGCGAGAGCCGGGAACACCTCGGCCGCCAGCTGTTCCATCTGTTCCATTGCCACCTCCGCCGGCACGCCGGGAAGATGAACTCCGACGCAGAAGTAGTTCACCCCGAACCGCTTGCGCAGCGCCAGCAGCTGGGCGGTCACCTCGGTCGCCGTGCCAAGAAGGAAGCGGTCGGCGGCGAGGGATTCGAAGTCCCGGTCGAAATGATCCGCCTCCGGCATCGCCTGATCCTGGCCCCAGGCGCGGTAGGAGCGGTATTTGGCCTCGAGCGCGGGACGCACCCGGGCGAGCGCCTCGGCACGCGAGCGGGCGAGGAATACTTCGCGCGCCATCGGCAATTCGGCCGGAAACGGCTTGCCCAGGGCGTCGAGCTCGCGCCGGTAGAGCGCCATCTGCCGGTCCAGCGTCTCCAGGGTGTTGTGCGGGTTGACATACCAGGCATCCGCCAGCCGGGCGGCGCGGCGAACGCCGCGATCGGCGTTGGCGCCGATCCACACCGGCACCGGCCGTTGCACCGGCAGCACCGAACAGCGCGCCTCGGCGAGGGTGAAATGAGTTCCCTGCCGGCTGACGGGCGCGCCGGTCCAGAGAGCCCGGATCGCCTCCAGATTCTCCTCGAACCGGGGCGCGGCCTCCTTGATCGTGGTGCCGAAGGCCTGGAACTCCACCTCCCTGTAGCCGATGCCGGCGCCGAAGATCAGCTTGCCCTGGCTCATCACATCCAGGCTGGCCAGTTGCTCGGCGAGATCAAGGGGCTTGACCAGCGGCAGCAGGGTCACACCGGTGATGAGGCGCAGCCGTGGCGCGATGGCGGCGACCTGCGCCAGGAACGGGATTTGTTGCAGCATCTGCCAGGGATGCGCGCTGTAGTGCTGGGCTCGGGCGACGGCGTCGAACCCCAGCGCCTCGGCGCGGCGGACCAGGGCGAGGTCGTGCTGATGGCCGGCGACAATGTCTTCATCCTGGCGGAACTGCCCACGCAGGGTGAGGGCGAATTTCATGGCGTTCCTCCGGCTAGGCTTCGGCTCAGAAATTGACCGGTGCGCCGCTCCAGACCGCGCGATACAGCGCCACGATTTCGCCCGCGTCCGGCACGCGCGGGTTATTGGCGGGGCTGCCGGAGGCCAGGGCCTGCTCGGCCATCAGCCCGAGCTTCGCTTCCCACGCCCCGGGGTCGATCCCGAAGGCGCCCGGCGAGGGCACCGCAAGATCGCGGTTCCAGCCGGCGAGACCGGCGAGCAGCTTGACCCCGGCCGCGTCGTCGCCGTCGGCAGCGCCGGCGAAGCCGATTCGTCGCGCCGCCTCGGCGTAGCGCTCCGGCGCGCCGGCACGCGAATAGGCGGTGACGGCCGGCAGCAGCATGGCGTTGGACAGGCCGTGCGGGACATGGAAATGCGCCCCGATCG
>DAHWNE010000444.1 GCA_027340195.1 Acetobacteraceae bacterium
CTCGGCGCGCCGGCGGAGCGGCTCCGCGCCCTCGGCCGCGGCCTCCTATTGCCGCCCGGCCTCGATCCGGCGCGGGTGAACCACATCCTGCTTGAACGCGCGGCCGGCGCGGTCCATGAATAGACGATACGTCCGCGCAACCCGGCCCGGGCGTCCGCCCTTATAACCGGAGCCTCGATGTCCGACGTCGCAGCGACCACCGCGCCGGCCGCCTCTCCTTCGCCCCCCACGCCCGCGGCCAGCGGGGTTATCGAACTCCGGGTTTCCGGCCACCTGATGACCCTCGATACCGGCCTCTTCTGTGTGTTCCAGCCGCCCGGCGCGCCGACGGCGGGCCGCTCCGGCCTGCCCGGAGTCCGCCTGTCCCCGGCCCCGGCGGCGCGGGAGGGCACGGTGCGGATCGCGACCTTCACCCCGGACGGTTGGCTGCCCGGCGGCGACGGCGCGGCGCTGGTGCAGGTCACGCAAGGGCCGGCGCAGGTGCTGGTGACCATCTATCAGGCCCCCGATGCCCCCCCGGCGGCGGCGCCGCGGCTGCAAGTCCTGCGGCTGAGCGCGGACCCGGCGGCCGACGCCCTTCCCACCGCGCCGCCCGCCCCGGCCCGGCCCACCGGTCCGGTGCTCGCGCATGTCCAGCGCACCGGCGATGTCGGCGCCGGCTTCGGCGAGTGGGTCGGCGTGCGCGGCAGCAAGCTCTGGATCGAGGGCTTCGCCATCGCCCCGGCCGAGGACGTGGTGGTGGAATACCAAGCCGTGCTGGGCAAGAACTGGCTCTCCCCCTGGATCGAGGCGGGCGCCTTCTGCGGCAGCCGCGGGATGGCGCTGCCGCTGCTGGGCCTCGCCGCCCGGGTGAAGGGCGATCCCTCCCGCGAATGCGTGATCGCCGCCAGCTTCGGCGACGGCACGCTGGTCGAGGACGTGGCCGAAGGCAGCGCCGCGCAATCGCCCGACCTCGCGCCGCTGGAGGCGTTCCGGGTCAGCCTGCGTCCGCGCGCGGGGGCGGCGGCGAAACCGGCGGCACCGCGCAAATCCGCCCGCCGCCCGCGCTGAGGCGCGCCGCGGCGCATGAAGCTGCTCCTGGTCCATCAGAATTTCCCGGCCCAGTTCCTGCACCTGCTGCGCCGGTTGGCAGCGGTGGGCGGGCACGAGGTTCTGTTCATCTCGGAACCCAACCGCAACCGCATCGACGGCGTGCGGGTGGTGCCCTATCGGCGCCCATCGCCGACTTCCGCCGCCACCCATCCGGCGGCGCGCGACCTGGACGCCGCCGCCCGCCGCGCCGAGGCGGTCGCGCGCAGCGCCGCCACCCTGAAGAGGCTCGGCTTCACCCCCGACATCGTGCTCGGCCATCACGGCTGGGGCGAGCTGCTGAACCTGCCCGATGTCTGGCCCGATGTGCCGCTGGTGGGGTATTTCGAGTTCTACTACCGGATCGACGGCTCGGATGTCGGCTTCGACCCCGAGTTCCCCACCGATCCCGACGATTTTCCGCGCATCCGCGCCAAGAACACGATCAACCTGCTGGCCTTGCAGCTGGGTCGGCACGGGCAGAGCCCCACCGCATGGCAGCACTCCACCTACCCGGCCTGGGCACAGCCGGGGATCGAGATCCTGCGGGAGGGCGCCGATCTCGAACGCTGCCGCCCCGACCCGGCGCTGCGCCGCAAGCCGCTGAAGATCGGCGCGATGACGGTGGCGCCGTCCGACCGGCTGGTGACCTATGTCGCGCGCGATCTGGAACCCTATCGCGGCGCCCATGTGATGTTCCGCGCCCTGCCCGCGCTGCTGGCGGCGCGGCCCGATCTGAAAGTGGTGATGGTGGGCGGCGACGGCGTCAGCTACGGCGCGCCGGCGGCGCGCGGCACTTGGCGGCAGCATTTCCTCGACCAGCTGGGCGGCGGGGTGGATCTCTCGCGGGTGGCGTTTCCCGGCCGGGTCCCGTACGACACCTTCCTGCGCCTGCTGCAACGCAGCGACGCGCATGTGTATCTGACCTACCCGTTCGTCGCCTCCTGGTCGCTGCGCGAGGCGCTGGCCTGTGGCTGCGTGGTGGTGGGCAGCGACACCCCGCCGGTGCGGGAATTCGTGACCGACCGGGTGAACGGCCGCCTGGTCTCCTTCTTCGATCCCCCGGGGCTGGCGGCGACCGTGCTGGAGCTGCTGGAGGATCGCGCCCAGGCAAGGCGGCTGCGGGAGGCCGCGCGGGCGGGCGCGGAGCGGACGCTCGATCTCCGCGCGACGCTCGCTGACTACGCGGCGTTGATTCGCCGGCTGACGGGGGGTGGGGAGATTTTCCCCGCCGAGGCGCCCGCCGCCGAACCCGCCGCGCCGAAGCGGCGTCGGGCCGCTACCTCCCGGTAGGGCGGGTTTGACACCCGCCGCGGCCCGTGCCTATGACGCCGCTCTGTTGCAGGTGCGAAGAAGCGCCCTGCCCCGTCCCAGTCAGCGATAGCGGAACGCGCGATGAAAATCCTGGTCCCGGTCAAACGGGTGGTCGATTACAACGTGAAGGTCCGGGTGAAGACCGACGGCACCGGCGTCGAGACGGCCGGGGTCAAGATGTCGATGAATCCGTTCGACGAGATCGCGGTGGAAGAGGCCGTCCGGCTGAAGGAGAAGGGCATCGCCACCGAGATCGTCGCCGTCTCGCTCGGCGTCGCGCAATGCGCCGAGACGATCCGCACCGCGCTGGCGATGGGCGCCGATCGCGGCATCCTGGTGGAGACCGACGCCGAGTTGCAGCCGCTCGCGGTGGCGAAGCTGCTGGCGGCGATCGCCAAGACCGAGCAACCCGGCCTCGTCATCCTCGGCAAGCAGGCGATCGACGACGACATGAACGCGACCGGCCAGATGCTGGCTGCTTTGCTGGGTTGGCCGCAGGGCACGTTCGCGTCGAAACTCACGATCGAAGGCGACACCGCGACGGTGACGCGCGAGGTGGATGG
>DAHWNE010000006.1 GCA_027340195.1 Acetobacteraceae bacterium
ATCGAGACCCTGATCCATCTCGGCGCCATCAGCGAAACCACGGCCACCGACGGCGACCTCACCTGGGCCACCAATGTCGAACTCCCGCTGCGCCTCTGGCACTGGTGCGCCGCGCGCGGGGTGCGCTTCCTCTATGCCTCCTCGGCCGCCACCTATGGCGACGGGACCCAGGGCTTCGATGACGACCCGGCCCGGCTGCACGCGCTGCGCCCGCTCAACCTCTACGGCTGGACCAAGCACGCCTTCGACCTCCGCGTCGCCGCGATGCTCGCCGCCGGCGCGCCGCGCCCGCCGCAATGGGCGGGGATGAAGTTCTTCAACGTCTATGGGCCGAACGAATACCACAAGGGATCGATGATCTCGGTGGTGAAGGTCAAGCATGACGAGGTGCTGGCCGGCCAGGCCCCGCGGCTGTTCCGCTCCGACCGCCCCGATCTCGCCGACGGCGCCCAGGCGCGGGATTTCATCTGGATCGGCGACGTGGTCGCGGTGATCCTCTGGCTGCTCGATACCCCGGCGGTGAACGGTCTGTTCAATGTCGGCACCGGGCGGGCCCGGACCTATCGGGATCTGGCGCACGCGGTCTGCGACGCCGCCGGCGTGCCCCGCGCCATCACCTATATCGACATGCCGGACAAGCTGCGCGGCCAGTACCAGTCCTTCACCGAGGCCAGCACCGCGCGGCTGCGCGCCGCCGGGTTCGGCGGACAGTTCACCCCGCTCGAGGACGGCATCCGCCGCTACGTCCAGGACTATCTCCGCCAGCCGGACCCTTACGCATGATTGCCCAACTCGCCGCCGTCCTGGTCGATCCCGGATTCGATCCGGTCGCCATCCATCTCGGGCCGATCAACATCCGCTGGTATGCGCTGGCCTATATCACCGCGCTGCTGATCGGCTGGCGGGTCGCGCGCCGGCTGGTGCGCCTGCCGCCCGTGGTCGCCAGCGCCGAGCAGGTGGACGATTTCCTCACCTACGCCACCCTCGGCGTGGTGCTCGGCGGGCGCCTCGGCTACGTGCTGTTCTACCAGCCCGGGCTCTATTTCGCCCATCCGCTGCTGATCCCGGCGGTGTGGGACGGCGGCATGAGCTTCCATGGCGGCGCGCTCGGGGTGGCGTTCGCGATCTGGTGGTTCTGCCGGCGCGAGAAAATCCCGATGCTCGCCTTCGCCGACCGCATCGCCGTTCCGGTGCCGGTCGGGCTCGGTCTGGGGCGGGTGGCCAATTTCATCAACGGCGAGCTCTGGGGCCGCCCGGTGCCCGGCTGCACCCCCGCGCATTGCTGGCTGCCGATCGCGCTGATCTACCCCGCCGCCGGCCCCGCGCCGCGCTACCCCTCCGAACTGATCGAGGCCACGCTCGAGGGCATCTTCCTGCTCGCCACAATGGCCACCTTGGCGCGCTCGGACCGGCTGCGCCTGCGCCCCGGCTACGTCGCCGGGTGCTTCATCCTGGGCTACGGCATCTGCCGCTTCACCGCCGAGTTCTTCCGCCAGCCCGACCCGTTCCTGGGCTATCTCTGGGGCGGCCTCACCATGGGCCAATTGCTGTCCCTGCCGATGCTGGTGATCGGCCTCGCCATGATGGTGTATGCGTGGCGCCACCCCTGGGTGGCCACCGACGCCCGTGCCTGAGGCGGAGCGGCTGGACCGCTTCATCGCCCGCGCCAACGCCGCCTACTACGCCACCCACGACCCGTTCGCCGATTTCACCACCGCCCCCGAAATCTGCCAGGGCTTCGGCGAATGCCTCGGCCTTTGGGCGGCGGTGGCGTGGGACCAGGCGGGCCGGCCGCCCCACCCGATCCTGGCCGAGGCCGGGCCGGGACGCGGCACGCTGATGGCCGACGCCCGCCGCGCCATTCGCGCCGTCGCCCCCGAGTTCGCAGCCGCCGTCGCCCTGCACCTGATCGAGACCTCGCCCCGGCTGCGCGCGGCCCAGGCGTCGGCGCTGGGGGACGGCGCCGCCTGGCACGACACCCTCGCCACCCTCCCGCCCGGCCCGATCTTCCTGCTTGCCAACGAGTTCCTGGACGCGCTGCCGATCCGCCAGTTCGTCCGCCGCGGCGCCGGCTGGACCGAACGTCACGTGCGGGACGGGGCCTGGGTGGAACGCGCGGCCGCCGATCCGCCCGCCACCTGCGCCTGGCCGGCCGCCGAGGGGACGGTGGTGGAGTGCTCGGAGGCCGCGACCGGCTTCGTCGCCGCGCTGGCGCGACGGATCGCCGCCCAGGGCGGGGCGGCGCTGCTGATCGACTACGCCGCCGAGACCCCGAATCCGGCCGGCAGCCTGCAAGCGCTGCGGGCCGGCGCGCCCGCCGACCCGCTGGAAGCGCCGGGCGAGGCCGATCTCACCGCCCATGTGGATTTCCCCGCCCTCGCCGACGCCGCGAGGGAGGGGGGCGCGGCGGTGTTCGGCCCTGTTCCGCAGGGGATGCTGCTCGCCCGGCTGGGCTTGCCGGCCCGCATCGACCGGCTCGCCGCCGGCCTGCCCGCCCCGCGCGCGGCGGTGCTGCGCGCCGGGGCCCGGCGGCTGCTGGCGCCGGAACGCATGGGGGTGCTGTTCAAGGCGCTGGCGCTGTGCCACCCGGCGTCGCCGACGCCACCCGGATTCGCCCCATGAGCTCTGCCGAGTTCCTGCGCGCCGACGCGCTCGATCCGCTGCCGCACGGGTTTTTCACCCGCCGCGGCGGCGTCTCGCGCGGGCCCTGGGCGGCGCTGAACTGCGCGCTCTCCGGCCAGGACCGCCCGGAGCATGTGGCGGAGAACCGTGCCCGGGTCGCCGCCGCCCTCGGCCTGCCGCCGCCGGCGCTGCTGGGCCTGACCCAGGTGCATGGGGCCTCGGTGGTGCGCGTCACCGAATCCTGGCCGGCCGGGCAGGGGCCGCGGGCGGACGCGATGGTCACCGACCGGCCCGGCCTCGCGCTCGGGATCATCACCGCCGATTGTGCCCCGGTGCTGCTGGCGGACCCGGAGGCCGGGGTGATCGGCGCCGCCCATGCCGGCTGGCGCGGCGCGGTGGGTGGGGTGATCGAGGCGACCCTGGCGGCGATGCGCGCGCTCGGGGCAACGCCGGCCCGCGTGGCGGCGGTGGTGGGTCCCTGCATCGGCCAGGCCTCCTACGAGGTGGGACCGGACCTGCGCGCGGCGGTGCTGGACGCCGGCGCCGAG
>DAHWNE010000089.1 GCA_027340195.1 Acetobacteraceae bacterium
AGCGCCTGCCACTGGTCGGGCGCGACGGCCCCGGCGCCGGTCTCCGGAAGCCACAGCAAAAGCCGCAGCCCGGGCGCGGCGGCACGCACCGCCGCGGCATGGTCGGGGAAGGCGGGGTCGATCAGCTGCGCGACGGCGCCGGAGGACTGCGCCAGATAGGCCACCTCGGGCGGGGTCAGGCGGAAATTGGTCGGCACCCACACTGCGCCGACGTACCAGCAGGCCCACAGCGTTTCCATCTGCGCGATCGAATTGCGCGAATGCACCAGCACCCGATCGCCGGGGCCGATGCCGCGCGCCCGCAGCCCCGCCGCCCCGGCTCGCGCGCGGGCGGCGAAGTCGGCCCAGGTGACCACGGTGGCGCCGCGGATGAATGCGGGGCGGTGGGGGAACCGCGCCGCGGTCTGGTCCAGCAGGACCGCGAGGTTGGGGGTTGGGATCAGCGCAGCGGCTCCAGGATGGAGACGTAGTTCGCCACCGCCGCGCCACCCATGTTGAACACGCCGCCCAGCTCGGCCTTCGGCAGCTGCATCGTCCCGGCCTGGCCGGTGAGCTGCATCGCCGTGATGGCGTGCATGGACACGCCGGTGGCGCCGATCGGGTGGCCCTTCGCCTTCAGCCCGCCCGAGGGGTTGACCGGCAGCCGCCCGTCCTTCGCGGTCCAGCCCTCCAGCACCGCGCGCGCGCCCTGGCCCGGCGCGGTCAGGCCCATCGCCTCGTATTCCAGCAATTCGGCGATGGTGAAGCAGTCATGGGATTCCACGAAGGAGAGATCGCCGAGCCGGAGGTCGGCGGCGTCCAGCGCGCGCTTCCAGGCCTCGGCCGCGCCTTCGAAGCGTGTGATGTCGCGGGAGGCGATCGGCAGGAAATCGTTCACCTGCACCGCGGCTCGGAAGCGGACCGCCTTGCCCATGGCGCGCGCGGTGTCCTCGTCGGTCAGCACCAGCGCGGCGGCGCCGTCGGAGACCAGCGAGCAATCGGTGCGCTTGAGCGGCGGCGCGACATAGGGGTTCTTCTCGCTCACGTTGCGGCAGAAGGCGAAGCCCAGGTCCTTGCGCATCTGCGCGTAGGGGTTGTCCACGCCGTTCTTGTGGTTCTTGGCGGCGATCGCGGCCAGCGCGTCGGACTGATCGCCATATTGCTGGAAATACCGCTCGGCGATGCGACCGAACACGCCGGCGAAGCCGGCGGGGATGTCGGCCTCCTGCTTGCGGTACGACGCCTTGAGCAGAATATCGCCCACTTCCGGCCCGGGGGTCGCGGTCATTTTCTCCACCCCGATCACCAGCGCGAACCGTCCGCGCCCGGCGAGCAGGAAATCGCGCGCGCCATGCACTGCGGCGGAGCCGGAGGCGCAGGCGTTCTCGAACCGTGTCGCCGGCTTGAAGCGCAGCGCGGGCAGGTGCTGCAGCACCAGCGAGGCGGGGAAATCCTGCTGCGAGAACCCGTTATTGAACAGGCTGACGAAGCTGGCGTCGATCTCCTCGGGCGCGACGCCGGCGTCCGCGATCGCCGCCCCGGCGACGCGGCCGATCAGGCTTTCCACATCGGGGTCGTCGAGCTTGCCGAACGGCGAGTGGGCCCAGCCCACGATGCAGGCTTCGGTCATGGCGTGCTCCTCCGGGCCGATCGGTGCAGTCTATCGCCGCCCCGGGGGGGAGCGGAAGCCCGGGTTGATCCACATCAGTCGGCTCCGCCGGCGGCCTTCCTATATGGGGTCCATGGACAGCCGGACCCCCATCCCCGATTCCACCGTCGCCGCGGCCCCGCTCGACAACCTGGTCCATGCCGCAGAGGCGCGGCTCTCGCACGGGCTTTCGCCCACCGCGCTGGGGCTGGCCTGGCAGGACTGGGCGATCCATCTCGCCAACAGCCCGTTCCGCCGTCTGGCGCTGACGCGCGACGCGCTGCACCAGGCGCGCCGCTTCGCCGAGGTGGCGATGACCGGCGAGCCGGCGGTAGCGCCGCCGCCGGGCGATCACCGCTTCGCCGCACCCGGCTGGCGGCAGCCGCCATTCCTGCTGGCCGAGCAGGCGTTCCTGCTGGCGCAGCAATGGTGGGAGCAGGCCGCCGCTGGCGCCGAGGGCACCGGGCGCGCCGATGCCCGCATCGTCGGCTTCATGGCCCGGCAATGGCTCGACATGCTCTCGCCGTCCAACCTGCCGTGGCTGAACCCCGAGGTGATCTCCGCCACTGTGGAAAGCGGCGGGCGCAACCTGCTGGCCGGCACCGTCAACGCGCTGCACGATCTGCACCGGATGCTGTCCGGGCGGCCGGATGGCGCGTCGTTCCGGGTTGGGCACGACATCGCCGCCACGCCCGGGCGGGTGGTGCTGCGCAACCGGCTGATCGAGCTGATCCAGTACAGCCCCACCACGGCGAAAGTGCGCCCCGAGCCGGTGCTGATCGTGCCGGCCTGGATCATGAAATACTATATCCTGGACCTGTCGCCGCAGAACTCGCTGATCCGCTGGCTGGTGGGGCAGGGCTACACGGTGTTCGCGATCTCCTGGCACAACCCGACCGAGGCCGACCGCGACCTCAGCCTCGAGGATTACCGGGAGCTCGGCGTGATGGCGGCGATCGAGGCGGCGCTGGCGATCACCGGCGCGCCGCGGCTGCATGCCACCGGCTATTGCCTGGGCGGGACGCTGCTCTCCATCGCTGCCGCGGCGATGGGCCGCGACGGTGACGACCGCCTCGCCTCGGTAACCCTGTTCGCCGCGCAGACCGATTTCACCGAGGCCGGCGAGCTGCAATTGTTCATCACCGAGGACCAGCTGGATTTCCTCGACGATCTGATGGCCGCGCAAGGCTATCTGGACAGCCGGCAGATGGCCGGCGCGTTTCAGATGCTGCGCGCCAACGACCTGATCTGGTCGCGCGCGGTGCGGGCCTATCTGCTGGGCGAGCCGGAGCACCCCTCCGACCTGATGGCCTGGAACGAGGATGGCACCCGCATGCCGGCGCGGATGCACAGCGAGTATCTGCACCGGCTGTTCCTGGACAACGATCTGGCCGAGGGGCGCTTCCCCGCTGCCGGCGCTCCGGTCTCGCTGGCCGACATCCGCGCGCCGTTCTTCGTGGTGGGCACCGAGACCGATCACATCGCGCCGTGGCGCTCGGTGTTCAAGCTGCATCTGCTGAACGACCGTGATCTGACCTTCGTGCTGACCGCCGGCGGGCACAACGCCGGGGTGGTGAGCGAGCCGGGGCATCCGAACCGGCACTACCGCATCCTGCGCCGCGCGCATGGTGACCGCTACCGCGACCCGGAGGCCTGGATGGCGGCGGCGGCGTTGCACGAGGGGTCGTGGTGGCCGGAATGGAGCCGGTTCCTGGACCAAGCGTCCGGCCCGCCGGGCCCGCCGCCGCCGCTGGGCAATGCCGCCTATCCCGCCACCGAGGCCGCACCCGGGCGCTATATCCATGAACGCTGATCCCGCCCCCCCGCAGCATGAGCGCCACGCCTGGTCCGCCGCCCTGCTGGCTCGCGCCACCGAGGGTCCGCCCCTGCCCACCGCGGTGGCGCATCCGTGCGAGGCGCACGCGCTAGCCGCGGTGGTGGAGGCGGCCGAGGCCGGGTTGATCGTGCCCATCCTGGTGGGGCCGGAGACCCGCATCCTGCGCGCCGCCGCCGAGGCCGGGGTGGACATTTCCCCGTACCGCCTGGTGCCGGCCCCGCACAGCCACGCCGCCGCCGCGGCGGCGGTGGCGCTGGTGCGCGCGGCGGAGGCACGGCTGCTGATGAAAGGCTCGCTGCACACCGACGAATTGCTGCACGAGGTGCTGGCGGCCGGCACCGGGCTGCGCACCGAACGCCAGATCAGCCATGTCTATCTGATGGATGTGCCGAGCTATCCGCGCCCGCTGCTGATCACCGACGCAGCGGTGAACATCGCGCCCGATCTGATGACCAAGCGCGACATCGTGCAGAACGCGATCGATCTGGCACATGCGATGGGCAACCCGGCGCCGCGGGTCGCGATTCTCTCGGCGGTGGAGACGGTGACGCCGCGCATCCCCTCCACCATCGAGGCGGCGGCGCTGTGCAAGATGGCCGATCGCGGGCAGATCACCGGCGGCGTGCTGGACGGGCCGCTGGCGTTCGACAATGCGATCAGCGAGGCGGCGGCGGCGGAGAAGGGCATCGTTTCGGCGGTGGCGGGCAAGGCCGACATCCTGGTGGTGCCGGACCTGGAGGCGGGCAATATGCTGGCCAAGCAGCTGACGTTTCTGGCGGGCGCCGATGCCGCCGGGGTGGTGGTGGGGGCTCGGGTGCCGATCATTCTGACCAGCCGAGCGGATTCGGAGCGGACGCGGATTGCGTCTTGCGCGGTGGCGGTGCTGCTGGCGCGGGGGTAGTGGCGCTCAATACCCCCGCAACAACCGCCGCAAATACGCGCGCTCCAGCGCCGGCCGATCCGGATCCGCCTCCCGCCGCCGCAGCGTGGTCTCGATCGCGCGGGTCTGCCGCAGCGCCGGATTTTCCGGCAGTCCCAGCCGAGCCATCGGGTCCGCCGTGGCGCCCGGCAACAGCCCACCCAGCCCCGGCAGCGCCATCGCCGCGCCGTGCCCGGCCGCCGCCATCGCCTTCGCCAGCGCCTGCCCGCCCTGCTGCAACGCGGCCACCGCCCGGCGCTCGGCGGCCTCGGCGCCGGCGTCGCGGTTGGCGGCCAGCGCCGCGGCG
>DAHWNE010000013.1 GCA_027340195.1 Acetobacteraceae bacterium
GCCGAGCTCGACCGCGCCGGGCTGATCCACCGCGACTGCGCCACGGTTCACTCCCCCAGCATGGGCCAGGCGCTGGACCGGCACGACGTGACGCGCGCGGCGCCGGACGGGGCGGTGGCCACGTTCTTCCGCGCCGCCCCGGGCGGGGTGCGCACCACCGAGGCGTTCAGCCAGGCCAATCGCTACGAGACCCTGGATACCGACCGCGCCCGCGGCGTGGTCCGCGATGTCGCCCATGCGTTCAGCAAGGATGGCGGGCTCGCGGTGCTGCACGGCAATATCGCGCAGGAAGGCGCGATCGTGAAAACCGCCGGGGTGGACGCCTCGGTGCTGGTGTTCGCCGGACCGGCGCGGGTGTTCGAGAGCCAGGAGGACGCGGTGGCCGGCATCCTGGGCGATCAGGTCAAGCCGGGCGAGGTGGTGGTGATCCGCTACGAAGGACCGAAAGGCGGACCGGGGATGCAGGAGATGCTGTACCCCACGTCGTATCTGAAATCCAAGGGGCTCGGGAAACTGTGCGCGCTGGTCACCGACGGGCGGTTCTCCGGCGGCACCTCGGGGCTGTCGATCGGGCATGTCTCGCCGGAGGCGGCGGAGGGGGGCGATATCGCGCTGGTCCGCGATGGCGACCGGATCGAGATCGACATTCCGAACCGCACCCTGACCCTGGCGGTGCCGGAAGCGGAACTGGCGGCCCGGCGCGACGAGGTGGCGGCGCGCGGCTACGCGCCGGCAGCGCGCAAGCGGGTGGTCTCGCGGGCGTTGCAGGCCTACGCGGCGCTGACCACCAGCGCCTCGCGCGGGGCGGTGCGGGACGTGACGCAAGTGCGGCGGTAGCGCACGCGCCGACAATGCAGGAGCGCTTCCTGTGCCCGGTTTCCAGCGGCTGAAGGTGACAGGGTATCGGCGGCTGGCAGCGCTCGATTTGCCGCTCGCGCCGATGAATGTGCTCGTGGGCGCCAACGGGGTCGGCAAGAGCTCGATCCTGGACGTGCTGGCACTGCTGGCCGCGGCGGCGGACCGGTCCCTGGAGTTCGCGATTTCGGATCGCGGCGGAATCGATTCCATTCTCACCGCTGACGGCCACGCCGCGTCGTTGGAGCTCGATGTGTCGGCCCAGTTCGACACCGGACCGCCCCTCGCCTATCACTTGTGCCTCGCCCGGCAGGGGTATGGCTACGTCATCGCCGACGAATCGCTCATCCGGCGCGACGAACCGCCCGCGGCGCCGTTCCGCTACATCGATGCAAGCGGCCCCGTGGTCCGCTACCAACACGCCAGCGGGACGATCGAGCCCGACTGGGACTACAAACCGCGCGAGACCGCGTTGTCGCAGATTCCCCGCATGTACCGCGAGGGAGAAGCATTCCGCGAGCGGTGCAGCCGGATCGATGGAATCTATCACGAACTCGATACGCTGACGCAGGCTGCGGTCCGCCGACCGCAGAAGCTGCTGCCCGCGCAGACGCCAGGCCCCGACGGGGAAGAGCTTCTGCCCTGCCTCTACAATCTCCGCGAGACCGCGCCGGACCGCTTCGAGGCGATCCTGGATGCGCTGCGGGTGGCGTTCCCCGGCTTCGAGCGCCTCGAGTTTCCTGTCGCCGCGGCGGGGCTCATCACCCTGGGCTGGCGCGAGCGCGGCCTGACCCGGCCGATCTACGCCAACGAGCTCTCCGAGGGCACCCTGCGCTTCCTCTGGCTGGCGACGCTGTTGCAGTGCCCCGGCCTCGGCGAGGTCACCGTGATCGACGAGCCGGAAGTCAGCCTGCATCCGGAAATGCTGCGGCTGCTGGTGGAGCTGATGCGCGAGGCGACCAGCCGCACCCAATTGGTGGTTGCCACCCATTCCGATCGGCTGGTCCGGTTCCTGGAACCCTCGGAGCTGGTGGTCTGCGACCGCGACGACGCCGGCGCCATGACCGCGACCCGTGCCGACAGCATCGATCTCTCGGGTTGGCTCGGGGAGTACACGCTGGATCAGCTCTGGGCCATGGGCAGGGTCGGCGGGCGAAGCTGATGGCGGCCCGCATCGCCATCGTCGTCGAGGGGGCGACCGAAACGACCTTCAAGCCGGCGATCCGCCGCTTTCTGGAGACCACGCTGGCCGGCACGATGCCACGACTGGATTTCGTTCCCCAGGACGGACGGCTACCGAAAGGGCCGGCGTTGCGCCGCCTGGTGCAGAACCTGCTGCGCGACCACGATAGCGTGGTGGCGCTGACCGATGTCTATACCGGAACGATCCCGCCCGACTTCAAAGATGCCGCCGATGCAAAGCGGCGGATGCGCGAATGGGTGGGCGAAGAATCGCGATTTTACCCGCACGCCGCGCAGTTCGAGGCGGAGGCATGGTTGCTTCCATACTGGCCACGGATCCAGGCGATCGCCGGCAGCACCCACCCTCCGCCGTCCGGCTCGCCGGAGAACGTAAACCACGACCAACCTCCGGCGAGGCTGCTCAACGCCGTGTTTCAGGGCGGCACGAAACGACGTCGCTACAGCAAGCTCCGCGACGGCGCGGCGATCCTGCGCGATCAGGATATCGGCGTGGCCGCCGCGGTCTGCGCGGAACTGCGCGCGTTTCTCGACACGCTGCGGGCGATCGCCGCGGGGGCTTCGCCCTAACCCCGCGGCACCGTCCGCGCGATCGCCGGCTGGTCGGAAACCCGCGCGAACCACGCCGCCAGCCGCGGATGCGCGCCCCGCCAGGGTTCTCCGCCAAAGCGGAAATCCAGGTAGCCCAGCGCGCAGGCCACGGTGATGCTGCCGATGTCCAGCCCCGCGCCCGGCGGATCCGCTTCCAGCGCCGCCAAGG
>DAHWNE010000035.1 GCA_027340195.1 Acetobacteraceae bacterium
TATGACGCGGCGGCGATCGCGGGGCTGCGCGAGGCGGGGGTGGTGTAGTCTCGGTCGGCTGGTGAACCTGGGTTGCGAAGGAATCTGGCGGGTCGTCTGCAACGATCTGTCCCACATGTTCTTTCGTAAGACTCTAGACACGGAGGGCGCGGAGGACCACGGAGGCGCACGGAGCGGTTTGGGTTGCAAACGGCGGCCGCCTGGGCTGCTAGGCCGCGCATGGGGGTTGGGCGACTGGCCAGGAGGCCGCACCCTACCTCGATGTTCGGGAGAAGCGGCCGTTCCATCCGGTTCTTGATACGCAATGCGTTCGTCGAGGCGAAAATCGTCGCGGCCGGGCAGGCGACCGGCCGGCCCCTCGATGGGGCGCTCTTTCCTTGCTTCGTGATCCTTCGCGCCTCCGTGTTAATTTCAGTTACCATCGACCAGACGAGGACACCCGGACCGGACTCCGCTCCCGCAGTCGCACCGGGCCGCGGGCCGTTTCCGCTCAGCGGGTCGCGCCAAGGCGTTCCCGCAGCATCGCCGGCGAGATCACCGGATAGGCGGCGGCCAGCACCGTCAGGTCGGCATCCCCACTGACCAGAAACGCCGCCCCGCTGGCGCGCGCCAGGTGCAGAAACACCGCATCGTCACGGTCGCGGCAGGCCAGCGGCAGGTCAGGAAGCGGATCGGATAACGGGACGATCTCGGCGAACGGCAGATACTCGGCGAGCAGCGTCTCGCGCTCCGCCGCGTCCAGGCGGAACTTCGGATAGGCCAGGACGCGCAGGAGCTCGGTCACCGTCTCGCGGCAGACGATCGGCGCGACCGTGCCGTCCGCCCAGGCGTGCCGCAGCCAGCGCGGCCGGCGCCCGAACACCAGGGCGGAGAGCACGACATTGGCATCGAAGACCGCCCGCACGGCAGCGGCGGCCCAACGTCAGGGCGCGCGCCGTGCCCAGGCGACCGCATCCGCGACATCGCCCTCGGTGATGCCGAGATCGGCGAGTTTGCGGCGCACCGCGTCCGCCGAGCCGATCCGCGCCGGCGTCAGGATCAGGCGTCCATCCGCGGCCTCGACCTCGAAATACTCGGGCGCGCTTCCGGGGCCGAGCGCGGCCAGGGCGCGCCGGGGCAGGGTGAGCTGGTTCTTGGAGGTGAGCTTGGCGAGCATGATGCCCAAAGTAAGGAAGTAAGGCGCGTAATGCAAGCCCGCCGCGCGCGGCCCGGGTTGACTTTCCCCCCCCGCCTCCGCATATCGCGCCCCGCCGCGATGGGGCTGTAGCTCAGCTGGGAGAGCGCCTCGTTCGCAATGAGGAGGTCAGGGGTTCGATCCCCCTCAGCTCCACCAGCGCGGCAATCTCCTCCTATCGCATCTCCCCTTGGCGCATCCCCCCTCGGCGCATCCATCGCCGCGCCGCCTGCCCCGCGTGCGATGGCAGCGGCGCCCCGGGCGCGCGCATCCAGGCCAGGATATCGCCGATCGGCACCGCGCGGGCGAGATCGCGCAGCATCAGGTGATAGGCCCCGGGGTAATAGGCCACGCGCGGTCCCGCCGGCGGCGGGCGTAACCGGCGCCAGAACGCCCGCATCGCCCGCTTCGGTACCAGCTCGTCATGCCCG
This sequence comes from Acetobacteraceae bacterium, assembly GCA_027340195.1. Taxonomy (GTDB): domain Bacteria; phylum Pseudomonadota; class Alphaproteobacteria; order Acetobacterales; family Acetobacteraceae; genus JAJZVS01. The sequence continues at coordinate 1,606 of DAHWNE010000035.1, forward strand.
CCATAGAGGATCAGCGCGTTGCCCGGCAGGCGCGGGGCGGCGCGCGCGGCCTGGCCCATCAGCCGCACCAGCCCGCCGACCGCGTCCCAGCGGGTGGAGAGCAGGGTTAGCGGATCGCGCGACAGCGCGATCAGCGCCGCACGGTTGTCGGAGGCGCGGATATGCAGCCCGCCGCCGCTGACGGTCAGGCCGGGCAGGACATGCGTCATCACCCAGAGCCCCGCGCGCTCGAACATGTTGAGCCCCTGCCAGCCCCAGACCGCGGGCGAGACCAACACGAAGCCCGCCACCGGCGGATGCGGCCCCGCCGCGAGCAGGGCCGCCACCGCTCCGCCCATGCTCTCGCCCAGCACGAAGACCGGCAGCCCCGGATAACGCGCTTCGATCAGGCCGACCATGGTGCGGGCGTCGTTCACCAGGCTGCTCGTGCCGGGCCAGAGGCCGCGGGTCGCGGTGGCGCCGAACCCGCGTTGGTCGGGCGCGATCACCGTCACCCCGGCGGCGGCGAAGGCGGGGGCGGGGATGGCGAAGGCGTCGCGGCTGTCATCCATCCCGTGCAGCGCCAGCATCACTGCCCAAGGGGGCGCAAGCCGGTGGTGGGCCGGCCAGACCCGGTACGGCAGCCGCATCCCGTCCGGCATCAGGAACGCCTTCTGCCCCAGCCGCGGCGGCGTCACCGCCGGCCCCGCCGGCGCCAGCCGCGCCGCGCAGCCCGAAAGCACCAGCGCCAGCCCCACCACCGCCGCGTGACAGCGCCGCCGGGTCATGGTCTGATGGCGTCGGATCGGGTGCCCCAGCCGCGCCCGCAAGGAGGACGCGATGGCCGACAGCACGGCGGAAACCCAGGACGTCTTCGAGATCATGCACACCACGCGCGCCATGCGCCGGCTGCGGCCGGACCCGGTGCCCGACGCCCTGATCCGGCGCATCCTTGAAGCCGGCGCCGCCGCCGCCAACGGGGGCAACAGCCAGCGCTGGCGCTTCATGGTGGTGAAGGACATGGCGATCAAGCAAGCGGTGCAGGCGCTCTATCAGCGCGCCTTCGACAAGGTGATCGGGCCGCGCTACCGCACATCCGCCCCGCCGCCCGGCGTCTCGCCCGAGCGCTACAAGCGCCAGCACGACGCGGTGGAGTATCTGACCAGGCATTTCCACGAGGCGCCGGTCTGGATCGTCGCCTGTCTCGACGAGGGCACGGCCGCGCCCACCCGCTGGTCCGGCGCCTCCATCTACCCGGCGGTGCAGAACATGCTGCTGGCCGCGCGTGCCCTCGGGCTCGGTTCCACCCTGACCACCCGGCATCTGCTGTACGAGGCCGAGGCCGAGCTGGCGCTGGGCTTGCCGCCGGGGGTGCATTCCTACGCCATCCTGCCGATCGGTTACCCGATGGGCCGCTTCGGACCGGTCGGGCGCGGCAGCCTGTCCCAGATCGTCTTCGGCGACCGCTGGGGCGAATCCTGGGCCGGCGCGGCGGAGCCGGCCTGATCCGTTCCTCGAAGGAAATGAAGATATGAAACTGTTTCTCGACGGTCGCGCCGTCGCCTACGACCTGCTCGGCGATGCCGCGGCGCCGGTGGTCTGCTTCACCCATTCGCTCGCCGCCGATGGC
>DAHWNE010000038.1 GCA_027340195.1 Acetobacteraceae bacterium
GCTCCCGGGGCCTGGCGGCGGCGGGGCGCGGCCCGAAGGTCGCTACCCCGCCGCGACGTGATGGTCAATGCGGCAGCGAGGCCGTCGCTTCGGCCGACCGCGGCGGGGTCACCGGCTCCGGCGGCTCCTCCCACTCGATCGCCTCCGGGCGGCGGGCCAGCGCCTGAGCGATCACCTCGTCCACGTCGGCCACCGGGATCAGCTTCAGCCCCTTCTTCACATTGTCGGGGATTTCCGCCAGGTCCTTCTCGTTGTCCTTGGGGATGAAGACGGTGGTGATGCCGGCGCGCAGCGCGGCCAGCAGCTTCTCCTTCAGCCCGCCGATCGGCAGCACCCGCCCGCGCAGGGTGATCTCCCCGGTCATCGCCACGTCGCGGCGGACCGGGATGCCGGTCAGCACCGAGACGATGGAGGTGGCCATGGCGATGCCGGCCGAGGGGCCATCCTTCGGGGTGGCGCCCTCCGGGACATGGACGTGGATGTCGCGCTTCTCGAACAGGGTGGGCTTGATGCCGAACTTGATCGAGCGCGACCGGACGTAGCTGAGCGCGGCCGAGACGCTCTCCTGCATCACGTCGCCGAGCTTGCCGGTCTGCTTGACGTTGCCCTTGCCGGGCAGCAGCACCGATTCGATGGTCAGGATCTCGCCGCCGACCTCGGTCCAGGCCAGACCGGTGACCACGCCCACCATGTCCTCGGCCTCGGTCTCGCCGAAGCGGAATTTCGGCACGCCGGCGTATTTGTCGAGGTTCTTGCGGGTGATCGCGACCTTCTTCGCCTTCTTGGTCACGATCTCGCGCACCGCCTTGCGCGCCAGGTTGGCGAGTTCGCGCTCGAGGTTCCGCACCCCGGCTTCGCGGGTGTAGGTGCGGATCAGGTCGCGCAACGCCTCCTCGGAGATGTGCCACTCGTCGGGCTTGAGGCCGTGCGCTTCCGATTGCTTGGCGATCAGGTGGCGCTTGGCGATCTCCACCTTCTCATCCTCGGTGTAGCCGGGGATGCGGATGATCTCCATCCGGTCCATCAGCGGCTGCGGCATGCGCAGCGAGTTCGCCGTGGTGACGAACATCACGTCCGAGAGGTCGTAATCCACCTCCAGATAGTGGTCGGCGAAGGTGGCGTTCTGCTCCGGGTCCAGCACTTCGAGCAGGGCCGAGGAGGGGTCGCCGCGCCAGTCGGCGCCGAGCTTGTCCACCTCGTCGAGCAGGAACAGCGGGTTGGAGGTCTTGGCCTTCTTCATGCCCTGGATGACCTTGCCCGGCATGGAGCCGATATAGGTCCGCCGGTGGCCGCGGATCTCCGCCTCGTCGCGCACGCCGCCAAGCGACATGCGCACGAAGTTGCGCCCGGTGGCGCGCGCGATGGACTTGCCGAGCGAGGTCTTGCCGACGCCGGGCGGGCCGACCAGGCACAGGATGGGCCCGCGCAGCTTGGGGCTGCGCGCCTGGACGGCGAGATATTCCAGGATGCGCTCCTTGACCTTCTCGAGCCCGTAATGGTCGGCGTCCAGCACCTTCTCCGCCTCGATCACGTCGTTGCGGATCTTCGAGCGCTTCTTCCACGGGATCGACAGCATCCAGTCGAGGTAGTTGCGCACGACGGTGGCTTCCGCGCTCATCGGCGACATGGTCTTGAGCTTGCGCAGCTCCGCCATCGCCTTTTCGCGCGCTTCCTTGGAGAAATGGGTCTTCTTGATCTTGGCTTCGAGCTCGGCGGTCTCGTCCTTGCCGTCCTCGCCCTCGCCGAGCTCCTTCTGGATCGCCTTGAGCTGCTCGTTGAGGTAGTATTCGCGCTGGGTCTTCTCCATCTGCCGCTTGACCCGGTTGCGGATGCGCTTTTCCACCTGCATCACGCCGATCTCGGATTCCATGTGGCCGAACACCCGCTCGAGGCGGTCGCCGACCTTGGCGGCTTCCAGGATCTCCTGCTTCTCGGCGATCTTGAGGTTGAGATGCGCGGCCACCGTGTCGGCCAGCTTGCTCGGGTCCTCGATCTGGTTGAGGCTGACCAGCACTTCCGGCGCGATCTTCTTGTTGAGCTTGATATACTGCTCGAACTGGGAGACCACGCTGCGGCCCAGCGCCTCCATCTCCTTGCCCTCGGCGGGGACGTCGGGCAGGGGCTCGACTTCCGCCTCGAAATAGGATTCGGTCTCCTTGAAACCGGTGATGCGCGCGCGCGCGTTGCCCTCCACCAGCACCTTCACCGTGCCGTCGGGAAGTTTCAGCAGTTGGAGGATGGTGGAGACGGTGCCGACCCGGTAGATGTCATCGGCCGACGGATCGTCCTGGGTGGCGTTCTTCTGGGCCACCAGCAGGATCTGCTTATCCTCCCGCATCACCGCTTCCAGCGCGCGGACGGATTTCTCGCGCCCCACGAACAGCGGCACGATCATGTGCGGGAAGACGACGATGTCGCGCAAGGGCAGGACGGCCAGCACGGCGGTGGGCGGGCGAGGGGTTTCGTCGGCCATCTAGGGACCTCCTTCAGGACAGTCAGGACCCGTGCCGCCCAGGTGTGGCACGGAGCGGGCCCTTCGGAATGGGGCTGCGCCCCGGCTGATGGCAGCATATCGGGGGGAAACGCGCCGGAACAAGGTCCCCGGACGCGACCACCACCCTGGCCGGCCGGGGCGGCGGGTCAGGCGCCGCCCCCGGCGCGCTCCTTGCCGTAGAGGAACAGCGGATTCGCGCGGGATTCCGCCACTTCGCGGTTGATGACCACTTCCTCGACCCCGTCCAGCCCGGGCAGGTCGAACATGGTGCCGAGCAGGATCTGCTCCATGATCGAGCGCAGGCCGCGGGCGCCGGTCTTGCGCGCGATCGCCCTCGCGGCGACCGATTTCAGCGCGTCCTCGGTGAAGGAGAGCTTCACCCCCTCCATCTCGAAGAGGCGGCCATACTGCTTGACCAGGGCGTTCTTGGGCTTGGTCAGGATCTCGATCAGCGCCTTCTCGTCCAGGTCGTCGAGGGTGGCGACCACCGGCAGGCGGCCGATGAACTCCGGGATCAGGCCGAATTTCAACAGATCCTCCGGCTCGACCTCGCGCAGCACCTCGCCCATGCGCCGCTCGTCCGGGGCGTGGACCTCCGAGCCGAAGCCGATGCCGGAACCCTTGCCGCGGGCGCCGATGATCTTCTCGAGGCCGGAGAAGGCGCCGCCGCAGACGAACAGGATGTTCGTGGTATCGACCTGCAGGAACTCCTGCTGCGGATGCTTGCGTCCGCCCTGGGGCGGCACGGAGGCGGTCGTGCCCTCCATCAGCTTCAGCAGCGCCTGCTGCACGCCCTCGCCCGACACGTCGCGGGTGATGGAGGGGTTGTCGGACTTGCGGGAGATCTTGTCGATCTCGTCGATATAGACGATGCCGCGCTGCGCC
>DAHWNE010000071.1 GCA_027340195.1 Acetobacteraceae bacterium
CTGGCTGGTGCTGGACATCCAGCCGGAGGAGCGGATCTCGCTTCAGTTCGAGGTCAAGCGCCCCGGCCCGGCGATGGCGCTGGCCACCGCGGCGATGTCGTTCCGCTATGCCGACTGGTTCCCGCGCCTGCCCAACGTGGGCTACGAGACGCTGATCTACGATTGCATGATCGGCGATCAGACCCTGTTCCAGCGCGCCGACATGGTGGAGGAGACGTGGCGGGTGGTGCAGCCGGTGCTGGACGCCTGGGCCGGCGGACCGCCGCCGCATTTCCCCAACTACGCCGCCGGACAGGACGGCCCCGACGCGGCGCAGCGGCTGCTGGCCGCCGACGGCCACGCCTGGCGGCCGGTGCCGCAACCTGGAAAGCCGAGCCCATGACCGCCCGCCCGTTTCCCGCCGTGTTCATGCGCGGCGGCACCTCGAAGGCCATCATGTTCCATGCCCGCGATCTGCCGGAGCGCGCGGCGTGGGACGAGATCTTCCTGGCCGCGATCGGCAGCCCCGATCCCTATGGGCGGCAGCTGGACGGGATGGGCGGGGGCGTGTCGTCGCTCTCCAAGGTCTGCGTGCTGGCGCCATCGGCGCGGGACGACGCCGATATCGACTACACCTTCGCCCAGGTGCAGATCCGCGACGCGCGGGTGGATTACGGCGGCAACTGCGGCAACATGTCCTCGGCGGTCGGGCCGTTCGCGATCGATGAGGGGCTGGTGGCGGCGACGGGCGATACCGCGCGGGTCCGCATCTGGAACACCAACACGAAGAAGCTGATCCACGCGACGTTTCCCTTGGCCGGAGGGCGGACGCGCGAGGACGGCGACCTCGCGATCCCGGGCGTGGCCGGCACCGGGGCGCCGATCCGGCTGGATTTCCTCGCGCCCGGCGGGGCCACCACCGGGCGGCTGCTGCCGACCGGGCGGGTGCGGGAGCGGCTGGAGGTGCCGGGGCTGGGCGGGATCGAGGTGTCGCTGATCGACGCCGCCAATGCCTGCGTGTTCCTGCGCGCCGCCGATCTGGGGCTGAGCGGGACCGAACTGCCGGATGCGATCGAGGCCAACGCGGCGCTGCTGGCCCGGCTGGAGGCGATCCGCCGGGCCGGTTCGGTGGCGATGGGAATCGCGCCGGATGCCGAGGCGGCGGGGCGCATCCGCGGCGTGCCCTTCATCGCCTTCGTCGCCCCGCCGGTGGCGGCGCGCACCCTGACCGGGGAGGCGCTGGACCCGGGCGGGATCGATCTGACGGCGCGCGCGATGTCGAACGGCCAGCCGCACCGGGCGCTGCCGCTCACGATCTCGCTGTGCACCGCGGTGGCGGCGCGGATCGAGGGCAGCCTGGTGGCGGAGGCGGCGCGCCCGGGCGCAACCGGGCCGATCCGCCTGGGGATGCCGTCGGGGGTGCTGACGGTGGCCGCCGAGGTGGGGCAGGACGCGGCGGGGGCGTGGGAGGCGCGCAGCGGCGGGTTCTACCGCACCGCGCGGCGGCTGTTCGACGGGCGGGTGTGGGTGAAGGGGTAGCGCAACCGGGTTGTTACCCGCCCCGGGCGAGACCGGGGCGATGCGCGCGCGTCGTCCGACCCCCGGGAATACCCTGACGAACCGCTGGCCGGCGCGGCTGCTGTGCTGGGGCGGCGCCGCCGTCATGGCGGCGCTGGCGGTGTTGATCTACGCCGTGCTGATCCACCGCTTCCTGGGCGACCCCGCCCGCCATGTGAACCGCATGGCGCTGTTCTGGACCTGGTCGCGCTATCTGCATTCCGGCCTGCCGGTCGCACGCCTCTACGACCCGCAGGTACTGTTCGCGTTCGAGTTCTTCCGCGTCAGCCCGCGGGTCGAATATCTCCCGTTCGCCTATCCGCCGATGCTGCTGTTCCTGCTGTGGCCGCTGGCCGCCGTGCCGGCGCGCTGGGGGCTTGGGCTGTGGATCGGCGGCGGCGGGGCGGCGTTCCTGGCCGCGTCCTGGCGGCGGCAGGCGCCGGTGGCCTCGGCCTTCCTGGCACTGGCCGCGCCCGGGACCCTGGCCGCGCTCTACTACGGCCAGGTCTCGCTGCTGGTCGCGGCCGCATTGATCGGCGGCTGGCGGCTGGTCCCGCGCCACCCCGCGGCGGCCGGGGTGCTGTTCGCGCTGGCCGCGATCAAGCCGCAATTCGGCCTGCTGGTCCCGGTGGCGCTGCTGGCGGCGCGGCAATACCGCTGCATCGCCGCCGCCGCCCTGACCCTGGCCGCCGAGGTGCTGGCCAGCGGCGCGGTGTTCGGCTTCGGCCTGTGGGCGCGGCTGCCCGCCGCCATGGGAAGCCTCGCCCGGTTCGTCGCCGGTTTTCCCGACCTGGCGCGCTACGACCCGACGGTGACGCCGCTGCTGCGGCTGGCGGGACTCCCCGCGCCCTGGCCGCAGCTGGCGCAGGTGCTGATGGGGCTTCTGGTCGGCGGGATCATCTGGCTCGTGTTCCGGCGCGGCATCCACCCGCTCGGCATCGCGGCCCTGCTGGCCGGGACCTTTCTCGTCACCCCCTACGCGGTGTTCTACGATCTGCCGCTGGCCGGCTACGCGGTGAGCCTGCTGCTGACCGACCGCGCCGCGCCGGCCGGGCCGGGCACGCTGGCGGTGGCCGGGCTGGTGCTGTTCCTGCCGGTTGCGCTGCAGTTCAACCCGCTGCCGGTCGCCTGGGGGGTGGTGGGGCCGGCCGCGCTGTTCGCGCTGATCCTCCGCCGGATCAGAACAGCCCCTCGATCCGCCCTTCCGCATCCAGCCGGATCGACGTCGCCGCCGGCACCCGCGGCAGCCCCGGCATGGTCATGACATCGCCGCAGATCGCCACCACGAAGCCGGCGCCGGCGGACAGCCGCACCTCGCGCACCGGCAGGGTATGGCCCTCCGGCGCGCCCATGCGGGTGGGATCGGCGGTGAAGCTGTACTGCGTCTTGGCGATGCAGACCGGGACATGGCCGAAGCCCGCCGCCTCGAACCGGGCCAGCCGCTGGGCGACCGCTTCCGGCAGGGCGATATCGGCGGCGCGGTAGATCTCGCGCGCGATGCAGCGGATCTTGTCGGCCAGCCCGAGCCCGTCGGCATAGAGCGGCGCGTAGCGCGCCTGACCGAGGGCGATCGCCTGCTCCACCGCGCGCGCCAGCGCCTCCGCCCCGGCGCCGCCATCGGCCCAATGGGTGCAGCGAAACACGGCAACGTTCTGGCGCGCCATCGCCGCTTCGACCACCTCGAACTCCGCCGCGGTATCGTTGTCGAACCGGTTGAGCGCGACCACCACCGGCAGGCCGAACTTGCCGAGGTTCTCCACATGCCGGGCAAGGTTCGCCACCCCGCGCGCGACCGCGGCCGGGTCCTCCCGCGCCAGATCGGACCGGGCGACGCCGCCATGCATCTTGAGCGCGCGGATGGTCGCCACCACCACCGCCGCCGCCGGGCGCAGGCCGGCGATGCGGCATTTGATGTCGAGGAATTTCTCCGCCCCCAGATCGGCGCCGAAGCCGGCCTCGGTCACCACCACGTCGGCCAGTTTCAGCCCCAGCCGGGTCGCCATCAGCGAATTGCAGCCATGGGCGATGTTGGCGAACGGGCCGCCATGCACGAAGGCGGGGCTGCCTTCCAGCGTCTGCACCAGATTGGGTTGCAGCGCGTCGCGCAGCAGCGCCGCCATCGCCCCGTCGGCGCCCAGATCGCGCGCGGTGACGTTGGCGCCCTCGCGGGTCTGGCCGACGATGATGCGCCCCAGCCGCGCCTGCAGATCGTCCAGATCGCGCGCGAGACAGAACACCGCCATCACCTCGGAGGCGACGGTGATGTCGAACCCGTCCTCCCGCGGGGCGCCGTTGGCGACGCCGCCCAGGCCCACCACCAGCCCGCGCAGCGCGCGGTCGTTCATGTCCATCGCCCGGCGCCAGGTGATGCGGCGCGGGTCCAGGCCGAGCGCGTTGCCCCAGTAGAGATGGTTGTCGATCATCGCCGCCAGCAGGTTGTTGGCGGCGGTGATGGCGTGGAAATCGCCGGTGAAATGCAGGTTGATCTCGTCCATCGGCGCCACCTGCGCGCGCCCGCCGCCGGCGGCGCCGCCCTTCTGGCCGAAGCTGGGGCCAAGGCTGGGTTCGCGCAGGCAGATGGCCGCGCGCACGCCGATCCGGTTGAGCGCGTCGCCGAGGCCGACGGTGGTGGTGGTCTTGCCCTCGCCGGCCGGGGTGGGGCTGATGCCGGTGACCAGCACCAGCGCCCCGTCCGGCCGGTCCCGCGCCGAGCGGATGAAATCGAACCCGACCTTGGCCTTGAAGCGCCCATAGGGTTCCAGCGCCTCGGGCGGGATATCCAGCTTCGCGGCAATCTCGGCGATCGGGCGCAGGGTGACGGAGCGGGCGATCTCGAGGTCGTGGTTCATGGCTTATGCCGCCCTTCGGGTCTCTACCCCCATACTCTCCAACGCCGCGCCGATGGCCGCAACCGCCCGGCGCATGTCGGCCGGACGCAGCGCCCCGATCGCGCCGAGCCGGAAGCTGGGCGCGTCGGTGTTGTAGAAATTGCTGATGACGAAGCCGCGCGCTTTCACCGCGTCCACGAAGCGTTGCAGGTCCCAGGCGGGATCGGCCGGGGCGTGGATGTTCACCACGATCGGCCCCTGCACCGCCGGCGCCAGCACCGGGGTCAGGCCGAGCCCGCGCATCCCGTCATAGAGCGTGCGCGCGTTGGCGCGGTAGCGCGCGAGGCGCGCTTGCCGCCCGCCTTCCTCCTCCAGCCGATCGAGCGCCGCCGATGTCGCCGCCAGCACCTGCGCCGGCGGGGTGAAGCGGGGGCCGGGATTGGCGGCGATATCGGCCAGGTCGAACGCCCAGCTGCCGGCCCGCCCCGGTGCCAGCGCCTCCGTCCGCGCCAGCACGAAGGCGGCGCCGGGGACCGATTCCAGGCATTTGTTGGGGGTGAACACGACCGCGGCGAGCTCCGGCTGGGCGCTCAGATCCAGCGGCAGCGCGCCGAACGCCGAAACCGCATCGAGCAGCATCCGCCGTCCCAGCGCGCGGACCTCGGCGCCGATGGCGGCGGGATCGTGGACGATGCCGGTCGCGGTCTCGCTATGGATCAGCCCGACCAGCCCGATGGACGGATCGGCGGCGAGGGCCCGGCGGACCGCGCCGGGGTCGGTGGGGGCGTCGTCGGGAACCGGCAGGGCGATGGGGATGCGCCCGGCCTCCCGCGCCAGCCGGGCCATGCGCGCGGCATAGGCGCCGGTGGCCGGGATCAGCAGCTTGCCGCCCATGGGCAGCAGGGAGCGGATGGCGGCTTCGATGGCGAAATGGCCGCAACCGGGAAGGGTCAGGGCCACGTGCTGGGCGGGATCGCCGCCGGCCAGGGCCAGCAGCCGCGCCCGCACCCCGTCGTAAAGCGGGCGGAAATCCGGATCCCAGGGGGCGAGGTCGCGGTTCATCGCCGCGCGCACGCGCCGATGGGTGGTGACGGGACCGGGAATCAGCAACTTGAGCGCGGGCATGGGCGGAGTCCTGGCGCAGCGAGGGCGGGAAGTCCACCGCCTACACCTCGGCCGAGGCCCCCGGTTCCGGCCGGATCACCGTGCCCGACAGCAGCGGGGCGAAGGCATCCATCGCCCGCGCCTCGCCATGGACCAGGAAGGTCCGCGCCGCCTCCGGCACCGCGCGCCGCCAGGCCAGCAGCCCCGCCTGATCGGCGTGGCCGGAAAATCCGTTGATGGTGTGGATCGTCGCCCGCACCGGGATGGTCTCGCCGAACAATCGCACGCTGCGCGCCCCGTCGATGATCCGTCGCGCCAGCGTGCCTTCCGCCGCGTAGCCCACGAAGATCACCGCCGCCTCCGGCCGTCCGAGATTGTGGCGCAGATGGTGGCGCACCCGCCCGCCGGTCGCCATGCCGGAGCCGGCCATCAGCACCGCCCCGCCGCGGATCGCGTTCAGCGCCATCGAGGCCGCGGTCTCGCGCACGAAATGCAGCCCCGGCAGCGCGAACGGGTCCGTGCCGCGGGCGATGTCGGCGGCGAGCGCCGGGGCCAGCGCCTCCGGGTGCCGGCGGAACAATTCGGTCGCGGAGATCGCCATCGGCGAGTCGAGATAGACCTGCATCGCCGCCGCGAGACGGCCCGACGCGATCCCCCCGCGCAGCGCGAACAGCAGCTCCTGCGCGCGCTCCAACGCAAAGGTCGGGATCACCACGTTGCCGCCGCGCGCGAAGCTCGCCGCCACCGCATTGAGGAACTCGCCGACCGAGGCGTCGTAGGCCCGATGCGCGCGGTCGCCGTAGGTGGTTTCCATCACCACCGCGTCCGCCGCCGGCGGCGCGGCCGGGGGCGGCAGCAGCGGGCGGCCGGGGGATCCCAGATCGCCCGAGAACAGCACCCGTCGTATCCCGCCCTCGCGGCTGGTCAGCAGGATCGAGGCCGAGCCGAGGATATGCCCCGCCTCCACGAAGCGGGCGGTGAAGCCGGGACCCAGCGTCAGCTCCTCGCCGAGCTTCACCGGGGCCGCGAACCGCCCCATCGCGTCGAGCGCATCGATCAGCGTGTAGAGCGGTTCCCCGCCGGCCGCGTGGCCGTGCCCGCCGTGGCGCCGGCCGTGCCGCGCGGCATGGGCGGCGTCGCGGCGGGCTTCCTCCTCCTGCAAATGCGCCGCGTCCAGCAGCACCAGCCGCGCCAGGTCGCGGGTGGCGGCGGTGGCAACGATGCTGCCGTGGAACCCGTGCTTCACCAGCAGCGGCAGCCGCCCGCAATGATCCAGATGCGCATGGGTCAGCAGCACGCAATCGATGGCGGCGGGATCGAAGCCGAACGGCGCCGCGTTCGCCGCTTCCGCCGTCGGCCCGCCCTGGATCATCCCGCAGTCGATCAGCACCCGCCGCCCGGCCGCTTCCACCAGGTGGCAGGAGCCGGTGACCATGCGCGCGGCGCCGTGGAAGGACAGCTTCATGGCGATGCCTCCGGATGCAGCAGCGGCGTGCCGCGGGTTTCGTACCAGTCGAGGATGAACCGCCAGCTCGCCTCCGCGGTCTCGGCGAAGCGGAACAGTTCCAGGTCGCCGGGATCGATGGTCCCCTCCTCCACCAGGATCTCCGGGTGGAACACCCGGCGCCAGTAGGCTTCGCCCACCAGCACCACCGGCAGCGGCGCCATCTTGCGCGTCTGCACCAGGGTCAGCACCTCGAACAGCTCGTCCAGCGTGCCGTAGCCGCCGGGGAACACCACCAGCGCCCGGGCGCGCAGCAGGAAATGCAGCTTGCGGATGGCGAAATAGTGGAAACTGAAACAGAGTTCGGGGCTGATCCAGGGGTTCGGGTGCTGCTCGTGCGGCAGGGTGATGTTGAGACCGATCGAGCGCTCCCCGGCATCCCGGGCCCCGCGATTGGCCGCTTCCATGATCCCCGGCCCGCCGCCGGTCATCACCAGCAGCCGCCCGCCATGGGCGCGCCCGCCGGCTGCCCCCACCAGGGCGCCGAACTCCCGCGCGATCTCGTAATATCGGCTGCCGGCCAGGCGCCGGCGCGCGATCGCCACCGCCCGCGCGGCCTCGGCATCGGCAGGGGCGGCGGCGGCGGCGGCTTCGGCCGCCGCCAGCGCCGCG
>DAHWNE010000091.1 GCA_027340195.1 Acetobacteraceae bacterium
CGGGCGGCAGGCGGTGGAACCGATCCCGGGCAGCCATTTCACCCTGGAGGCCGATCTGGTCATCAAGGCCTTGGGTTTCGATCCCGAGGACCTGCCGGCGATGTTCGGCGAGACCGGGCTCGAGGTCACCCGCTGGGGCACGCTGCGCATCAATTCGCGCAGCTTCATGACCAGCCTGCCCGGCGTGTTCGCGGCCGGGGATATCGTGCGCGGCGCCTCGCTGGTGGTGTGGGCGATCCGCGACGGGCGGGACGCGGCGCGGCGGATCCACGAATACGTGACGCAGCAGCGCGCGCTGCCGGCTGCGGCCGAATGACATGACGGAGGACAGGACCATGACCGACCGGATCGAATCCGCCCCCGAGTTCCTCGCCGCATGGAGCAAGAACGCCGCCGCGCTGCGCCATACCTACGACCCGGCGCAGGAGCACGATGCCTGCGGCGTCGGCCTGATCGCCTCGCTGGACGGCACGCCGCGGCGGGATGTGGTGCAGGCCGGGATCGATGCGCTGAAAGCGGTCTGGCATCGCGGCGCGGTGGATGCCGACGGCAAGACCGGCGACGGGGCCGGCATCCATATCGAGATCCCGCAGGACTTCTTCGCCGACGCGGTGCAGCGCGGCGGTGCCCGGTTGATGCCGGGGCCGATCGCGGTGGGCCAGGTGTTCCTGCCGAAGACCGACCTCGGCGCGCAGGAACGCTGCCGACAGATCGTGGAAACCGAAATCCTGAATTTCGGCTACCTGATCTACGGCTGGCGCCAGGTACCGATCAACGTCGAATGCATCGGCGAGAAGGCGAACGCCACCCGCCCCGAGATCGAGCAGATCATGCTGTGGAACCCCAAGGGAGGGGACTCGGACAGTTTCGAGCGCGACCTCTATGTGATCCGCCGGCGGATCGAGAAGCAGGCGATCGCGGCGCAGATCCCGGAGCTCTATTTTTGCTCGTTGTCGTCACGCTCGATCATCTACAAGGGGATGTTCCTCGCCGAGCACCTGACGGAGTTCTACCCCGACCTCAACGATCCGCGCTTCGTCTCCCGCTTCGCCATCTACCACCAGCGCTACTCGACCAACACGTTTCCCACCTGGCGGCTGGCGCAGCCGTTCCGGATGCTGGCCCATAACGGCGAGATCAATACCGTCACCGGCAACATCAACTGGATGAAGGCGCACGAGACCCGCCTGGCGGCCGAGGCGCTGGGAGCGTGGATGGAGGATGTGAAGCCGGTGGTGCAGGCCGGTGGCTCGGATACCGCGACACTGGACAATGTGTTCGAGCTGCTCTGCCATGCGGGGCGCGACGCGCCGATGGCCAAGGCGCTGATGATCCCGGCCTCGATCGGCCAGGATGCGACGATGAAGCCGGTGCACCGCGACATGTTCCTTTACTGCAACGCGGTGATGGAGCCCTGGGACGGCCCGGCGGCGATCGCCGCGACCGACGGGCGCTGGGCGATCGCGGGTCTCGACCGCAATGGTCTGCGCCCGCTCCGCTACACCATCACCACCGACAAGCTGCTGATCGTCGGTTCGGAAACCGGAATGGTGAAGCTCGATCAGGAGCGCATCGCCGAGAAGGGCCGGGTCGGCCCAGGCCAGACCATCGCGGTGGATTTCGCAACCGCGCGCTTTTATCGCGACGAGGAGCTGCGCGATCTGCTCGCCGCGCGTCAGGATTTCGGCGCCTGGACCAAGCGGATCACCGAGATCGACCGCATCGTCAAGACCGACGCCACCGAGCCGGTGCTGTACGAGGGCGAGGCGCTGCGCCGCCGTCAGGTCGCGGTCGGCTTCACGCTCGAGGAGCAGGAGCTGATCCTGCACCCGATGGTGGAGGATTCGCAGGAGCCGGTCGGCTCGATGGGCGATGACACGCCGATCGCGGTGCTGTCCGACCGCTACCGTGGGCTGCATCATTTCTTCCGCCAGACCTTCAGCCAGGTCACCAACCCGCCGATCGACTCCCTGCGCGAGACGCGGGTGATGACGCTCAAGACCCGGCTCGGGAATCTGGGCAACGTGCTCGACGAGGACGCCAGCCAGTGTGACTTGTTGCAGCTGGAATCCCCGGTGCTGTCCACCGCCGAGTTCCAGGCCATGCGCGCCTTCATGGGCCGGTCGGTGGCGGTGGTGGATGCCACCTTCCCGGTCGCCGATGGGGAGGCCGGGCTGCGCGCCGCGATCGAGCGTATCCGCCGCGAGGCCGAGGAGGGCGTGCGCGCCGGCTGCACCCATGTCATCCTGACCGACGAGGCAGCGGATGCCGAGCGGGCCGCGATCCCGATGATCCTGGCCACCGGCGCGGTGCATACCCATCTGGTGCGGCAGTCGTTGCGGACCTTTACCAGCCTCAACGTGCGCAGCGCCGAGTGCATGGATGTCCACTATTTCGCGGTGCTGATCGGCGTCGGCGCGACCACGGTGAACGCCTATCTGGCGCAGGAATCCATCGCCGATCGGCATCGCCGCGGATTGTTCGGCGACATCACGCTGAAGCAGGCGGTGACGCGCTACAAGAAGGCGGTCGATAAGGGGTTGCTCAAGGTGATGTCCAAGATGGGCATCTCGGTGATCTCCTCCTACCGCGGCGGCTATAATTTCGAGGCGGTCGGGCTGTCGCGCTCGCTGGTGGCCGAGTTCTTCCCCGGGATGACCTCGCGCATCTCCGGCATCGGCCTGCCAGGCATCGCGCGCAAGGTGCTGGACCAGCACGCGCTGGCCTGGAACGAGGATGCGGTGGCGCTGCCCGTGGGCGGCGTCTACAAGCTGCGCCGGCACGGCGGGGAGACGCACGGCTTCGACCCGGCGTTGATCCACATGCTGCAATCGGCGGTGGCTTCCGACAGTTTTGCGCTCTATCGGCGCTATGCCGAGGCCGTGCGCAAGCTGCCCCCGATCGCGCCGCGGGACCTGCTGGAGTTCCGCGGCGAGGGGCGCACGCCGATCCCGGTCGATGAGGTGGAAAGCATCACCGAGATCCGCAAGCGCTTGGTCGCCCCCGGGATCAGCCTGGGCGCGCTGTCGCCGGAAGCGCACGAGACCCTCTCGATCGCGATGAACCGGATCGGCGCCAAGTCCGATTCCGGCGAGGGAGGGGAGGATCCGGCCCGCTACAAGCCGCGTCCGAACGGGGACAATGCGTCCTCGGCGATCAAGCAGATCGCTTCCGGGCGGTTCGGCGTCACCGCCGAATACCTGAACAACTGCCGCGAGATCGAGATCAAGGTCGCGCAGGGCGCCAAGCCGGGCGAGGGCGGGCAGTTGCCCGGCATCAAGGTCTCGGCGCTGATCGGTCGGCTGCGCCACTCGACCCCCGGGGTGATGCTGATCTCCCCGCCGCCGCATCACGATATCTACTCGATCGAGGATCTGGCGCAGTTGATCTACGACCTCAAGCAGATCAACCCGGATGCGACGGTCTGCGTGAAGCTGGTGTCGCGCTCCGGTATCGGCACCATCGCCGCCGGTGTGGCGAAGGCGAAGGCGGATGCGATCCTGATCTCCGGCCACTCGGGCGGCACCGGCGCCTCGCCGCAGAGCTCCATCAAATATGCCGGGCTGCCGTGGGAGATGGGGCTGTCGGAGACGCATCAGGTGCTGATGCTCAACCGGCTGCGCCATCGGGTGAAGCTGCGGACCGACGGCGGCATCAAGACCGGGCGCGATGTGGTGATCGCGGCCATGCTGGGCGCCGAAGAGTTCGGCGTCGGGACCGCCTCGCTGGTGGCGATGGGCTGCATCATGGTGCGCCAGTGCCATTCCAACACCTGCCCGGTGGGCGTCTGCACGCAGGACGAGGCGCTGCGCGCCAAGTTCGAGGGCACGCCGGAGAAGGTGATCAACCTGTTCTCCTTCATCGCCGACGACGTGCGCCACATCCTGGCCGAGCTCGGGTTCCGCACCCTGGCCGAAGTGATCGGACGGACCGACCTGCTGCATCAGGTGAGCCGCGGCGCCGACATCCTCGATGACCTCGATCTCAATCCGCTGCTGGCGCAGGCCGACCCGGGACCCTATGCGCGCTACTGCACGCTGGAGGGGCGGAACGAAGTGCCCGAGACCCTGGACGCGCAGATGATCGCGGATGCATCGGCCCTGTTCGAGCATGGCGAGAAGATGCAGTTGCAATACACGATCCGTAACACGCATCGGGCGATCGGAACCAAGATTTCGTCTCGCATCACCCGCCGGTTCGGGATGTTCGGCTTGCAGCCGGGGCATCTGACGGTGCGCCTGCGCGGTTCGGCCGGGCAATCGCTGGGGGCCTTCGCGGTACAGGGGCTGAAGCTGGAGGTCTTCGGTGACGCCAATGATTACGTCGGCAAGGGGCTCTCGGGGGCAACCATCGTCGTGCGTCCGGCGCCGTCTTCGACGCTGCTGAGCCAGCACAACACCATCATCGGCAATACGGTGCTTTATGGGGCCACCGCGGGGGCATTGTTCGCCGCCGGACAGGCCGGCGAACGCTTCGCGGTGCGCAACTCCGGGGCCGAGACGGTGGTGGAAGGCTGCGGGTCGAACGGCTGCGAATACATGACCGGCGGCACCGCGGTGATCCTGGGGCCGGTGGGCGATAATTTCGGCGCCGGCTTCACCGGCGGCATGGCGTTCGTCTATGACCCGGAGGAATTATTCGAGAAGCGGGTCAATCCCGACACGCTGCTCTGGCAGCGGATCGCGCACCCGCATTGGAACCAGGTGCTGCGCGATCTGGTGGCCCGCCACGTGGCCGAGACGAGCTCGCGCTATGCGACCCGGCTGCTGCACGAGTGGGACCGTACGGTCGCGCAGACCTGGCAGGTGGTGCCCAAGGATTTCATCAAGCACCTGCCGGTGCCGCTGAGCCGCGGTACGGCCCAGGCGCGGCGGGCGTAACCCGCCGCGCCCGGCGGCGCGTTCAGTACATGTGCTGACCGCCGTTGATCGACAGCGTGCTGCCGGTGATGAAGCTCGCGTCGTCGGCGGTCAGGAACGCCACGCCGCGGGCGATGTCCTCGGCGTGGCCCAGCCGGCCCACGGGAATGCGGGCGACGATCTTGGCCAGCACGTCGGCCGGCACCGCGCGAACCATCTCGGTATCGACATAGCCGGGGGCGATCGCATTCACGGTGATGCCGTAGCGGGCGCCTTCCTGCGCCAGCGCTTTGGTAAAGCCGTGGATACCGGACTTCGCGGCAGCGTAGTTCACTTGGCCATACTGGCCGGCTTGGCCGTTGATGCTGCCGACATTGACGATGCGGCCGAACTTGCGCTCGCGCATCCCGTCGAAGGTGAGCTTGCACAGGTTGTAGCAGGACCCGAGGTTGGTATCGATCACCGCATCCCACATCTCGCGCGACATGCGCGCCAGCGTGCCGTCGCGGGTGATGCCGGCATTGTTGACCAAAATCTCGATCGGCCCATAGCGCTCCATAATCCCGGCCACGGCGGCCTTGCAGGCCTCGAAATCCGAGACGTCGAAGCGAACCACCGGAATGCCCGTTTCGGCATGGAATGCCTCGGCGGCGGCCTCGTTGCCGGCATAGTTGGCGATGACGCTGCGACCTTGCGCAGCGAGCGCGCGGCTGATCTCGGCACCGATGCCGCGCGAGCCGCCGGTGACCAATGCGACGCGAGCCATCCTGGAACCCTCCCTCGGTGTGGCTGAAGCGGGTGCAGGCTAGCACCGGGTGAGGCGCGATGCAGCGGGGAAATCGCAGCTTCGCCCCGGTTCGGCCCTGATTTTGCCCTTGGCGGGCGCTCTACCGGTGCCGCGGGGTCTGGAACCCCGCACCTCACCATGGAGTGACCATCGATGACCCTATCCGGTTTTCCCGCTGCGCTGCGTCACGGGCTGCGCGTGGGTGCGTTCGGCCTCGGCCTCGCGCTGATGCCGCTGGCGGGTGCCCACGCCGCGCATAAGCCCAAGGCACCGGTGCATCACGCCACCGGCACCGTCTTGCACGGCTACAAGACCGAGGCCGCGGCCAAGGCCGGGTGCGGCGCCGATACGGTGGTCTGGCGCGCCCGGGGCAGCAAGGCGTTCCATACCGCGACGTCGAAATATTTCGGCAAAACCAAGCACGGATCCTATGTGTGCGAGAAGGCGGCGCTGGCGAAGGGGTTGCACGCCGCGAAGTCCTGAGCCACCCACGGGGTGCCCATGCGACGACCGGCGGTGGGGCCGCCGCCGGTCGTCCGGATTGGACGAGGGAGACATGCGTGAGAGCGAAACGGTTGGTCGCGGTGCGATATGGCTAGACGGGCAGCGTCGGGACCGGTGCGGATCGACCGGGTGGTGACCCGCGGCGGCGATGGCGGGATGACCTCGCTGGGTGACGGCAGCCGGGTGGGCAAGGAATCGCCGCGGATCGAGGCGATCGGCGCGGTCGATGAGACCAACGCGGCGATCGGGTTGGTGCGGGCGATTCTGGGCGGGCGGGCGCCGGATTCGACCCTCGCGCAGCGGCAGAACGAGTTGTTCGACCTCGGCGCCGATCTGGCGGTGCCGGGCGAGGGCGGTGCGCGGTTGCGCATGACGGATGCGGCGGTGACGCGCCTGGAAGAGGAGATCGCGGCGATGAACGCGGCGCTGCCGCCGCTGAGCAGCTTCATCATGCCCGGCGGGTCGCCGGCATCGGCCGCGGCGCATCTGGCGCGGACCATCGCGCGCCGGGCCGAGCGGGAAGTCGTTCGCTTGGCGGCGGTTGAGCCGGTCACGCCCGCCGCGCGGCGGTACCTGAACCGGTTGTCCGATTACCTGTTCGTGCTGGCCCGCGCGCTCGATGACACCGCTGGAGGGGGGCTCTGGGTCCCCGGCGGCGGGGCTACCCCATCATCCCCCCCCGGAACGCATCCTTGATGCGCCGGACGGTATTGGCGGCGTCCACCACGATCATGTCGAAGCGCACGCCTTCGGTTCCCCAGTCGGGATGCTCGGCGAGCACCAGCTCGGTGGCGGTGTATAGACGGTGGCGCTGACGCAGGGTGAGGGAGGCAGCGGCATCGGCCAACCGCGGCCGGGCCTTCACCTCCACCACCGACATCAGCCCTGAGCGCTGAGCGAGAAGGTCGATTTCCCCGGCTTGCGTGCGGACACGCCGGCCCAGAATTTCCCACCCGTCCCGTTCCAGCGCTTGCGCGGCCAGGGCCTCGGCCTCCCGGCCGCGCGACGCGGCCCGTTTGCCGCGCGAAGACCGCTGTGCCGGTGATGCGATGGTCATCGTTGCTCCGAAAGGGTGCCTGCAAGGTCGAGGGCGGCGATGAGGCTGGACGGATCCGCGATGCCCTGCCCGGCGATGTCATAGGCCGTGCCATGGTCGGGCGAGGTGCGAACGATCGGCATCCCCAAAGTTATATTCACCCCACGATCCATGTCAAGCGTTTTGAGAGGAATCAACGCCTGGTCGTGATACATGCAGATCGCGGCGTCGTAGCTGGCGCGCGCCCGGGCGGTGAACATCGTATCCGGCGGCCAGGGGCCGGAAATCTGTTCCCCCTCCGCGGTCAGCGCGGCGATGGCGGGGGCGATGAGGTCGCGTTCCTCGGTGCCGAGTGCTCCGTCTTCTCCGGCATGGGGGTTGAGCCCGGCGATCGCCAGCCGCGGATGCGGGATGGCGAATTCCCGTCGCAGCGCCGCCGCGGTCGTGCGGGCGGCGGCGATGATCCGCTCGGTGCTCAGCGCCGCGATTGCCGCGCGCAGGCTGACATGCACCGTCACCGGGACCACCCGCAACCCCGGGATGGCCAGCATCATCTCTTGCCGCCCGCTGGTTCCGGTCAGCGCGGCCAGGAACTCGGTATGCCCCGGGTAGGAAAAGCCGGCGCCGTAGAGTGCCGCCTTGTTGATCGGGTTGGTGACCAGCGCGCGCGCCTGCCCCGCGAGCGTCAACCGCGCCGCCGTCTCGATGGAGCGGATGACCGCCGGGGCATTTGCCGGGTCGGGCCGGCCGGGCATCGCGGGTGCGGCGAGCGACACCGGATACACCGGCAGCGCCTTGGAGCACCCCGCCGGATCGGCGGAATCGGC
>DAHWNE010000098.1 GCA_027340195.1 Acetobacteraceae bacterium
GACATCGCCGCCCGCTTCGTCAAGCCCTGGCGCGCCGCCGCCACCGGCCACGAGTACCAGGCCGGGTGGAGCTGGCGCAACGTCGCCCGCTTCAAGGAAAAGCACAAAATCCCGCTGATCCTGAAGGGCATCGCCACCGCCGAGGACGCCGAGGCGGCGTGCGATCTGGGGGTGGATTGCATCTTCGTTTCCAATCATGGCGGCCGGCAGCTCGATCACGGGCGTGGGGCGATGGATGTGCTGCCCGAGGTGATCGAGACGGTCCATGGCCGGGCCCGGGTGGTGATCGACGGCGGGTTCTGCCGCGGCACCGACATCGTCAAGGCGATCGCGCTCGGCGCCGACGCGGTGGGCATCGGCCGGCTCTACTGCTACGGCCTCGCCGCCGAGGGGGCCGCCGGGGTGCGCCGGGTGCTGGAACTGCTGGAGCAGGAGACCATGATCGCCATGGCCCTGCTCGGGGTGACCAGGCTCTCCGCGCTCCGCCCCGACCATCTGTTCCGGGAAGCGCCGTCGGTCGTCGCGCCGCATGTCCACAGCGCCTTCCCGCTGCTGTTCCCGACGCCGGAAACCCCGGCCCGCTGACACGTAAGGAGAAACCGACATGCAAGGCGTGGTGTTCACCGGCGGGCGCGAGCTCGAATTGATGACCTTCCCCGACCCCACCCCGGGGCCGGGCGAGGTGGTGCTGGAGATGAAAGCCTCCGGCATGTGCGGCTCGGACCTGCACCAGTACCGCCGGCCCAAGGGGGTGAAGGAGAGCGTGGGCGGCCTGCCGGCCAATCCGGACCCGGTGATCGCCGGGCACGAACCCTGCGGCATCGTCGCCGCGGTCGGCCCGGGCGTCACCGAGGCGGATGCCAAGGTCGGCGCCCGGGTGATGGTGCATCACTACCAGGGCTGCGCGCATTGCGAGCATTGCCGTTCCGGCTGGCAGCAGCTGTGCCAGAAGGTGCCGGTGAAGGTCTATGGCAACAACGCCCATGGCGGGCACGCGAAATATCTGAAAGTTCCGGCCAACACGCTGGTCGCGCTGCCAGATGAATTGTCGTTCGAGGCGGGGGCGGCGATCTCCTGCGGCACCGGCACCGCCTGGGGCGCGCTGCGGCGGATGAACCTCTCCGGCAACGACACCATCGCCATCTTCGGCCAGGGCCCGGTCGGGCTGTCCGGCACCCAGCTGGCCAAGGCGATGGGGGCGCGGGTGATCGCGCTCGACATCTCGCCCGAGCGGCTGGCGCGGGCCAAGGAGTTCGGCGCCGACGAGGTGGTGAACTCGCATTCCAACGACCCGGTCGCGGCGATCAAGGACCTGACCCACGGCCGCGGCGCCGATTGCACGCTGGATACCTCCTCGGCCCCGGAGGGGCGGATCGCGGCGATCCGCAGCGCCAAGGTCTGGGGCACCATGTGCTTCGTCGGCGAGCGCAACACTGTCACCATCGACGTCAGCCCGGACATCCTGCGCAAGCAGCTGACCATGATCGGGTCCTGGACCTTCTCGGTGATCGGCCAGGCGGAATGCGCGCGCTTCATCGTCGAGCGCAACATCGCCGTCGATCAGCTGTTCACCCATCGCTGGAAGCTGGAACAGGCGGAGGAGGCGTACCGGCTGTTCGACCAGCAGACCTCCGGCAAGGGCGTGTTCCTGATGTGACCAGCCGGGCGGCGGTCGCCGCGGCCTATCGGGACCTCGGCCGACGCGGCTTCACCCCGGGCTCGGCGGGGAACGTCTCGGTGCGCGCGCGGGGCGGGATGCTCATCACCCCCTCGGGCGTCAGCGCCGAGGCGGTGACCGCGTCCGGCATCGTGCGGGTCGAAGCCGACGGCACCGCGCGCGGCGGCGTGCCCTCCAGCGAGGCGCCGATGCACCAGGCGATCTACCGCGCCTTCCCCGAGGCCGGCGCCATCATCCATACCCATGCCGAGGCCGGCACCGCGCTTTCCTGCCTCGGCCGGCCGATCCCGGCGTTCCATTACATGGTGGTGGCGTTCGGCGGCGCGGACATCCGCTGCGCGCCCTATGTGACCTTCGGCACGCCGGAACTCGCCGCCGCCGCGGTGGCCGCGCTCGCCGGCCGGCGCGCCTGTCTGCTCGCCAATCACGGGGTGATCGTCCATGCCCCGGATCTGGCCGCGGCACTTACGGACACGATCGTGCTGGAATCGCTCGCCCGGCAATATTTGCTCGCCCGCGCCGCCGGCCCGGTGCGGGTGCTGACCGAGGAGGAGGTGGCGGCGGCGATCCGTCGCTTCGCCAGCTACCGGGCCGGCGGGGGCTGACGGGCCTCCACCGTCAGATGCGACACCGCGCCGATCCCGGCCAGCCGCGCGTGATAGAAGGCGGCATCGCGCGCGGCCGATTCCACCGCGACGATGGCGCCGAGATGCCCGGGCCCCAGCCGCCACAGATGCAAATCGGTCACCACATCGCCCTCCGCCGCCACCGCGGCGCGGATCGCCGCCTCGGTGCGCGGGTCGGTCTGCATGTCGAGCAGGATGCCGCCGGTGTCGCGCACCAGGCCGACCGCCCAGGAGGCGATCACCGCCGCCCCCACCAGCCCGGCCACCGGGTCCATCCATACCCAGCCGAACCCCCAGGCCAGCGCCAGCCCCAGGATCACCATCACCGAGACCGCCGCATCCGCGACCACATGCACCACCGCGGCGCGGAGGTTGTTGTCGCGGTGGGTGGCGTGATCGGATTCGGTGAACCGATGCTCCGTCTCCACGTCGCCGATGCGGAGCCGGGCCAGGAACTCATGCGGTTCGGGAATGGTCTCGATGCTCTCGAGCCCCCCCTCGATCCGGCGGAAGCGGAACGTCTGGCGCGATCCGTCGGGCCGTTCGGTGACCACGCTGACCGCAGCCGCCTCGTCGCTGCCGCCGAGGCGGAACACCGGGGGCGTGCCCGTCTCGAAAATCTCGAGCCGCCCCGGCGGCGCATCGGCGGCCGGCCCATGATGGTGGTGATGGTGGTGATGCCCGTCCGCTTCGCCGCCGGCCAGCAGCCAGGCGCTGAGCAGGTTCACCACGAGCCCGAGGGCGGCGATCGGAATCGCCTCGGTGAAGCGGATCGGCACCGGGGCGAACAGCCGGCGCAGCGCCTCTACCGCGATCAGCAGCGCGATCATCGCCAGCACGATCGCCGAGGTAT
>DAHWNE010000103.1 GCA_027340195.1 Acetobacteraceae bacterium
TGGACTACATCCCGAACGTGGTCGCGTCCGGCCGCGGCGGGCAGCCGCGCAACCTGGTGATGCTGACCGCGGATGCCTTCGGCGTGCTGCCGCCGATCGCGCGGCTGAGCCCGGCGCAGGCGATGTATCATTTCCTGTCCGGCTATACCGCCCGCGTCGCCGGCACCGAGAAGGGGCTGGGCGCGGAACCCGAGGCCACCTTCAGCACCTGCTTCGGCGCCCCGTTCCTGCCGCGCCCGCCGGAGGTGTACGGCCGGATGCTGGAAGCGATGATCGAGCGCCACGGCGTGACCTGCTGGCTGGTCAACACCGGCTGGACCGGGGGGAAATACGGCGTCGGCAAACGTATGAGCATCCGCCACACCCGCGCCCTGCTGCGCCACGCGCTGGACGGGAGCCTGGCGGCGGGCGCGTTCCGCACCGATCCGTTCTTCGGCCTTGCGGTGCCCGAGGCGGTGGCAGGGGTCCCGGCCGAGGTGCTGGACCCACGCCGCAGCTGGGCCGATCCGGCGGAATACGACCGCACTGCCCGCGCGCTGCTGGCGCGGTTCGAGGCCAATTTCGCGCAGTTCGACGCCGCCGTGGGCGCCGATGTGCGCGCCGCCGCGCTGCGGGCCGCGGCGTAGCCGACACGCCATTCGGGCCGGCGGTTGACGCCGCCGGCCCGGGCGGTCGAAGCTCCGCGCGAACCGCCGGAGCCCCCGCCATGAACGTCATCGCCCCCGTCCCCGCCCGCAGCCGCTATTCCGCCGAGGAATGGCAGCTGCGCTGCGACCTCGCCGCCCTCTATCGTCTGGTGGCGCATCACCGCTGGACCGATTTCATCTACACCCATCTCAGCGTGCGCCTGCCCGGGCCGGAGCACCGCTTCCTCATCAACCGCTACGGCGTCAATTTCCACGAGATGCGCGCCTCCGACCTGGTCCGCATCGACACCGAAGGCAACGTGATCGAGGACGACGACGGCGCGCCGCGCCGGGTCAACGCCGCCGGCTTCACCATCCATTCCGCCATCCATATGGCGCGGCCCGACCTGCAATGCGTGGTCCACACCCACACCGCCGCCGGCATCGCCGTCTCCGCCCATCCCGACGGGCTGCTGCCGATCAGCCAGCATGCGCTCAAGTTCTACGGGCGGATCGGCTACCACGGCTACGAGGGGATCGCGCTCGATCTCGCGGAACGCGAACGCCTGGTGCGCGACCTCGGCCCGCACAAGGCGATGGTGCTGCAGAACCACGGGCTGCTGGTCGGCGGCACTTCCATCGCCGAGGCGTTCCACATGATCTACATGCTGGAACGCGCCTGCGCGGCGCAGGTGGCGGCGCTGGCCGGCGGGCAGACCTTGCTGACGCCGCCCGAGGAAGTCCGCCGCCACACCGCCGAGCAGTTCCGCCGCCAGGAAAACGACGAGCACTACGCCATGGTGTGGGAGGCGGCGCTGCGGCTGATCGCCCACGATCCGATCGACTGGCGGAGCTGATGGTCCGCCGCGCCTCGGTCTGCCCGCACGACTGCCCGTCCACCTGCGCCTTGGAGGTGGAGGTCGAGGGCAACCGCATCGGCGCCGTCCGCGGCGCGGCCGACAACGACTACACCCAGGGGGTGATCTGCGCGAAGGTGGCCCGCTACGCCGAGCGCATCCACCACCCGGACCGGCTGACCCGCCCGCTGCTGCGCACCGGGCCGCGCGGATCGGGGCAGTTCCGCGAGATCTCGTGGGACGAGGCGCTGGACCGCACGGCCGGGGCGTTCACCGAAGCAGCGGCGAAGCACGGGTCCGAAACGGTCTGGCCGTTCTACTACGCCGGTACGATGGGGCTGGTGCAGCGCGACGGGATCAACCGGCTGCGCCACGCGATGCGCTACTCGCGCCAGAAGCTGACCATCTGCACCTCGATCTGCGAGGCCGGCTGGTTCGCCGGCGTCGGCGGCTATCGCGGCCCCGACCCGCGCGAAATGGCGAAATCCGATCTGATCGTGATCTGGGGCGGCAATCCGGTGGCGACCCAGGTCAACGTGATGACCCATGTGGCGCGGGCGCGGAAGGAACGCGGGGCGAAGCTGGTGGTGGTGGACCCGTATCGGTCCGGCACCGCTGCGGTGGCCGATCTGCACGTGATGCCGCGCCCCGGCACCGACGGCGCGCTGGCCTGCGCGCTGATGCACATCGGCTTCCGCGACGGCTGGGCGGACCGCGCCTATATGGCCACCCATGCCGACGATCCGGCCGGGCTCGAGGCGCATCTGGCCAGCCGTGGCCCCGACTGGGCCGCCGCCGTCACCGGGCTCTCGGTGGCCGAGATCGAGGCGTTCGCCGCGCTCTACGGCGCGCGCAAGCGCAGCTACATCCGCCTGGGCTATGGCTTCGCGCGCTCCCGCAACGGGGCCGCCAACATGCACGCGGTGACCGCGCTCGCCACCGTGGCGGGCAGCTGGCAGCACGAGGGCGGCGGCGCGCTGTGGTCCAACCGCGGCATCTACCATTGGGACAAGACGCTGATCGAGGGTCTCGATGTCCGCGACCTGTCGATCCGGGCGATGGACATGAGCCGGATCGGCGCGGTGCTGACCGGCGACCGGACCGAGCTCGGCGATGGCCCGCCGGTGACCGCGCTGCTGATCCAGAACCAGAACCCGCTCACCGTCTGTCCGGACAGCAACAAGGTCCGCCGCGGCTTCGCGCGCGAGGATTTGTTCGTCTGCACCCACGAGCAGTTCCTGACCGAGACCGCGCGCTGGTCCGACATCGTGCTGCCGGCGACGATGTTCATGGAGCATGACGATCTCTATCAGGCCGGCGGGCACACCTATATCCAGATCGGGCAGAAGCTGATCGAGCCGCCGGGGGAGTGCCGGTCCAACCATGCGGTGATCGCCGCGCTGGCGCACCGGCTGGGCGCGCGCCATCCCGGGTTCGAGATGACCGAGATGGAGCTGATCGATGCCACCCTGCGCGCCTCCAGCTGGCCGGACGCGGCGACGGTGCTGGCGCGGCGCTGGGTGGACGCGGCGGAACCGCCGGCGGTGGCGCATTTCCACCATGGTTTCCCGCAGCCCGACAAGCGGTTCCATTTCCGCCCCGACTGGTCGGCGCTCGGCCCGTTCGTCGTCGGGATGCCGGTGTTTCCCGATCATCACCCGATCATTGACGAACGCTCGGCGCAGGCGCCGTTCCGCATGATGACCTCGCCGGCGCGGCAGTTCCTCAACACCAGCTTCACCGAGACGCCGGGGTCGCGCCGCCGCGAAGGCCGGCCCTCGGTGCTGATGCATCCCGAGGACGCGGCGCGGCTGGGCCTCGCCGAGGGTGACCGCGCCCGGCTGGGCAACGCGCGCGGGACGGTGGTGCTGCATGTGCGGCTGTTCGACGGTGTGCAGCCGGGGGTGGTGGTGGTCGAGAGCGTCTGGCCGTCCGAATGCTACGAAGGTGGGATCGGCATCAACGCGCTCACCTCCGACGATCCCGCGCCGCCCGCCGGCGGGGCGGTGTTCCACGACACCGCGGTCTGGGCCGAGGCGGCCGAGGCCACGGCGCGGCTCGCCGCCGAATGACAGGGGAAACGCCATGACCGCCGCGTATCGCGTGATCGCCTACAACTCGGCCCAGGAGTCGGAGAACAAGATCCACGACGACGCGGTGGCCCGCCGCTTCGGCTTCACCGGTGGCTTGGTGCCCGGGGTGGATGTGTGGGCCTATATGGCGCATCCGGCGCTGACGCGCTGGGGGCGGGACTGGCTGGAGCGCGGCAGCGGGCAGTGCCGCTTCGCCCGCCCGGTCTATGACGGCGACGAGGCGGTGGTGGAGGCGGCGGAGACGCCGGAGGGCCTGGCCATTTCCGTGCGCAGCCACGGCGAGGCCTGCGCCGATGGGACGGCCGGCCTCCCCGCCGTGGCCCCCGAGCCCGGCGCCTTCGCCGCCCCGCCGCCGCCACCGGAGCAGCGCCCGCCCGCCGACGAGACGTCGCTCGCGGTCGGCACGCTGCTGGGGATGCGCCCGCTGCTGCTGACCGAGGCGGTGCAGCAGGCCTATCTGCGCGACGTGCGTGAGACCGACCCGTTATGCGGGCAAGCGGGGCTGGCGCATCCGGGCATGATCCTGCGCACCGGCAACTGGGCGCTGAGCCACAACGTGGTGCTGGGGCCGTGGATGCATGTCGGCAGCACGCTCAGGAACCTGTCCGCGGTGCGGGTGGGGGAGACGATCACGGCCCGGGCACGGGTGGCCGATAATTACGAGCGCAAGGGCCATCGGTTCGTCGAGCTGGACGTGCTGACCCTGGCCGAGGGGACGCGGCCGGTGGCGCTGATCCGCCACGTGGCGATCTATCGGCCGCGCCAGGCGGGGTGAGCGCGGGGCGGGGCAAATTAAACCTCCGCCCCGGCGCATCCAAACCGGCACTCAGGCGCGATCGGGGGTACGCGGCGCGATGCCGCGCCACCTCAAGGAGCCATGTCATGACCCGATCGATCCTGCTCGCCGCTGCCCTGCTACCGCTGCTGGCGGGGCCGGCGCTGGCGGCGAATACCGTCACGGTCGGCGGCCAGCCGATGTACCCGACCAAGAACATCGTTGCGAATGCGGTCAATTCGGCCGATCACACCACGCTGGTGGCGGCGGTGAAGGCGGCCGGGCTGGCGGGCGTGCTGAGCGGCAAGGGACCGTTCACCGTGTTCGCCCCCACCAACGAGGCGTTCGCCGATCTTCCGAAGGGCACCGTCGCCACCCTGCTGGAACCGAAGAACAAGGCGGAACTGACCAAGATTCTCGAATATCATGTGGTCCCCGGCGATTATGACACCACCCGCCTGCGCGAGATGATCTATCACCATGGCGGCCCGATCATGCTGAAGACGGTGGAAGGCCAACCGCTGACGGTGATGATGAACGGGTCCGACAACCTGATGGTGAAGGATGCCAAGGGCGGCACCGCCGACATCACCATCGCCGATGTCACCCAGTCGAACGGGGTGATTCAGGTGATCGACCGCGTCCTGCTACCGTGATCGTCCGCCGGCCCCCGCGGTTCTGGCGTTCGGTCGGGGCCCTCGCGCGGCTATAGCGGCGCGAGACGGCCGCGAAACAGCACCGGTCCGGTCGGCACGCCATGCGGGGCGCCGCCGGCCGGTTCCAGGCTGACCAGCAACTCGGCCCCGGTGGTGACACCGGGGCCCGCGGGACCCGCCCTCCCGGTGGACGGCAGCGCGCCCAACGGGCGCGGCGCGCGAGCTCCGGTGTCGAGCACCCATAGCTCCATCTCGTGCCCCGCCGGCGCCGGAGCGACTCCGCCCAGCGGGCGGAGCGCCAGCCGCCCCGCGCGCGCCACCGCAACGAACTCCGGTACCCCGCCGCGCCCCTCCAGCACCGCCAGAGCGGCCGGCTCCGGCGGGCGAAGCAGCATGATCGCGGCCAGCGCGGCGGCCAGGGACAGGGCGCCGAGGGTGCTCGCCTGCCAGAACCGAACCCCAAACCCGGCCCGGCGCGGCGGTGCCGGCGGCGCGGTGGCCGCGGCGATCC
>DAHWNE010000104.1 GCA_027340195.1 Acetobacteraceae bacterium
CGCATCCGCCGCCAGCGCGGCCAGCCCCGCCCGCACGCTGTCCTGCCGCGTCTCGCCGCCCGGCACCACCGGGCGATGCGTCAGCGGCGCCAGCGCCGCGGCCACGCGCGCGGGATCGCCGACCGGCTGGATCGGCACCCCCGCGGCCAGCAGCGCCGCGGCGGCGTGGCGCAGGACCGGCGCGCCCGCCAGGGGGAGGAACTGTTTCGGGGTTTCGGCGCCGAAACGGGACCCGGTCCCTCCGGCCAGCAGGATGGCGGCAACGCGCATGCCGCCCCTGTGCGGCCCCGGGGGCGGCACGTCAACCGCCGGCGCGTCAACCGCCCTTGACCCGGCGCGCCAACCGCCTAGCCTCGGGGCCAGACAAGCCTGGAGGAAACCCATGATTATCGAGATGCGGAGCTACGACCTCCGCCCCGGCAGCATCCCGGCGGTGGAGGAGCGGTTCGCCGCCGCCCTGCCCGCGCGCACCGCGCTCTCGCCGCTGGCGGCGTTCTGGCATACCGAGATCGGCCCGCTCAATCGGGTGATCCATGTCTGGACCTATGCCGACCTGGCCGAGCGCACCCGCATCCGCGCCGAGGCGGCGAAGCTGCCCGGCTGGCCGCCGCCGATCTCGGACTACATCGCCGCGATGACCACCGAGATCTATCTGCCGGCCCCGTTCTCGCCCCCGCTCACCCCGCGCGCGCTGGGGGCGGTGTACGAGATCCGCACCTACACGATGGGCGCCGGCCAGATTCCCGGCATGATCGAGCGCTGGGCGCCGAAGATCGAGGCCCGCGCCGCGCTCTCCCCGCTGGTGGGGGCGTGGTATTCGGAAATCGGCGGGCTGAACAAATGGACCCATATCTGGGCCTATCAGGACGCCGCGCATCGCCAGCGGGTGCGCGCCGAGGCGGTGGCCAAGGGCATCTGGCCGCCGGGATCGCCGCCGGGCGCGGTGGTCAAGCAGGAGAACATGCTGGTCATTCCGGCCGCGTTCTCTCCGTTGCGCTGAGGCGGCGATGGCGGGGGAGACACCGGGACCGGCCGTAACCCCCGCCACGCCGGAACGCCCGCCGCCGGCACCGTCGGGGCCCGCGCGCTACGGCTCGGACGCGGTGGCGGAGTTGCTGCGCGCGCTGGGGTTTCCGTTCATCGCGCTGACGCCCGGGGCCAGTTTCCGCGGGCTGCACGACAGCTTGGTCAATCATTTGGGCAACACGAGCCCGCAGATGCTGCTGTGTCTGCACGAGGATACCGCGGTCAGCCTGGCGCAGGGCTGGGCCAAGGTGACCGGACGGCCGCTGGCGGTGGCGCTGCATTCCAATGTCGGGCTGCTGCACGGATCGATGTCGATCTTCAACGCCTGGTGCGACCGGGTGCCGATGCTGGTGATCGGCGCCACCGGGCCGGTGGATGCCGCGCGCCGCCGGCCGTGGATCGACTGGATCCACACCGCGCAGGACCAGAACGCGCTGGTGCGGGGGTTCGTGAAATGGGACGCCCAGCCGGCCTCGGTGCCGGCGGCGACGGAGGCGCTGCTGCGGGCGTCCTGGCTGACCGCCACCCCTCCGTGCGCGCCGGTGTTCGTCACCCTCGATGCCGGGTTGCAGGAGGCGGCGCTGGAGGCGCCCTTCGCGCCCCCAGATCCGGCGCGGTTCCTGCCGCCGGCCGCGCCGCACCCGGCGCCGGCGGCGATCG
>DAHWNE010000106.1 GCA_027340195.1 Acetobacteraceae bacterium
CGGCAGTCCCAGGTCACGGTGCCTGCGCTACGGATAGGAGAGAGGTTTACTATGACGCACGATCCGGACTCCATGGTCGCAGTCGAGACGCTGGGTGCAGACCCGGTGCCCCGCGCGCGTCGCGCCGCCCCGGGACGACCGGGACCGCGAGCCGCTGCCGCCCGGGCACCCGGTCAGCTGGAACGTCCTGACCGCCGGCACCGTGCTCGACGGCATCCCTTACCCGCTTCCCTGCTTTCCCCGCTGACGAGGTCCACATGTCCATCACCCTCACTCTGCTCGACACCACCCCGGCGATCGACGCCAGCTATGTCATCTGGCGGCTGGAGGAAGCGGGCGCCACCCTCCTCGCCTTGCCGCCCACCGGCTGGAGCACCGGCCTGCGCACCTCCAACCTCGACATCGTGCGCACCGCGGCAGAAGCCTATGGCTGGACCGCCAAGCGCGTCCGCCCGCCGATGCCCTCGGCGGCGAAAATCACACGGATGGACGAGGCGATGGGATGGATTCCGATGATCCCGCTCGATCGCTACGTGCTGCGCCGCATCGTCGGCGCGCGCAGCCTGGTGCATCCGGTGAGCGACCGGCACCTCTTCCCGTGGCGCAAGCTGGGCGCCATGCTGGGTGCCGACCACAAGGCAGTGCAGCGGTGGCACCAGCAGGGGATCGACCTCATCGTCGCGGGGCTGCGCGCGGACGGGGACCTGCCCCGCCCGGCGGCGGTCAGCGGAACGCGCAGCCGGCCTGCAGCCCGAACGCCTTGAAGATCTTGGCGGCCGGGCAGAAGCCGGTGATCCCCGCCTGCATCAGGTTGAGGCCCACGAAGGCGGTGAGCAGCAGGAACCACGGGCTGATCCACCAGCCCAGCGCCAGGCTCACCAGCACCATCGCGCCGGCGAAGGAAAGGACGGCATTGTCGATCGTCATCGGAGTCTCTCCTTAAGTCATATGCGGCGCATGGCCGCGGGCGAAGGCGACGATCCGCGCGGCGTCCATGGCGCCGGCGGTCTGGCCGGCAACCCGGCCGTGGTCGAACAGGAACAGCGCCGGAATCCCCTGCACGCCCAGGCGGGCGGTGATCTCCGGCGCTTCGTCGGCATTGAGCTTGAGCAGCCGCATCTCCGGCTCCAGCATCCCGGCCGCGCGCTCGAACGCCGGGGCCATGGCGCGGCACGGACCGCACCAGGGCGCCCAGATATCGACCAGGACCGGGATATCGTTGGCGGCGATGTGCTTCTCGAACCCGGCGGCATCCACCGCCGCCGGGTGGCCCTCGAACAGCGCTTGGTGGCAGGAGCCGCAGCGGGCGGTCGCGGGGCCGCGCGCCGCGGGCACCCGGTTGATCGCCGCGCAATGCGGACAGACGATATGGGCAGGATCAGGCCGGGGCATCGCTCGCGGGCTCCTTCAGCTTGGCGATGTTGAGCTGGTTCATCACGAAGCGCTCGTAGAACGGCTCGCTTTCGCCGGTGCGCACCTTCCGCAGGAAGTATTTTTCGAACCCCACCTTCGCCAGGTGCACCCAGGCGCCCTTGGCCGCCCAGTTCACGTTGCGCGGCGGGATCTGGGGCTGGGCGACGAAGGCCACGCCGCCATCGCCGAAATCGGCCAGGCAGACGGCGTTCCAGGTGGGTCGCGTCACCGCCGGCTGGCCGCGCAGCAGGGCGCCGATGTTGCGCGCGGTGGCGGTGACCATGGATTCGATCATGAACCCCGTCTTCGGCACCCCGACCGGCACCGGCGTCGCCCCCACGGCGGGGATCGCCACGCAGACCCCCACCGCGAACACGTTGGGGAAGCGCGGGTTGCGCTGGTGGGCGTCGACGTTCACGAAGCCGCGGGGGTTGGTCAGCCCATCGATCCCGCGCAGCGCCGCCACGCCGCGGAAGGCCGGCAGCATCATGGAAAACCGGAACGGCAGGTCGTGCTTCGCGGCGACGCTGCCGTCGGCGGCCACCTCCTCCACATGCATCATCCCCGGATCCACCGCGGCCACCCGCGCATTGGTGATCCATTTGATATGGCGCTGGCGGAACTCGGATTCCATAAGCGATTTGGTGTCGCCGACACCATCCAACCCCAGGTGGCCGATATAGGGTTCGGCGGTGACGAAGGTCATCGGCACCCGGTCCCGCAGCTTCCGCTTGCGGAGTTCGGTGTCCAGAATATAGGCGAATTCGTAGGCGGGGCCGAAGCAGGACGCGCCCTGCACCGCGCCCACCACGATCGGGCCGGGGTCGGCGCAGAACGCCTCGAACGCGGTGCGGGCCTGCTCGGCGTGGCCGGTCTGGCAGATCGACTGGGTCTGGCCCTCCGGGCCCAGGCCCGGGATTTCGTCGAACGCGAGGTCAGGACCGGTGGCGATCACCAGGTAATCGTACGGGACCTCGGTGCCGTCATCGAGCGTCACCCGGTTGGCGGCGGGATCGACCCGCTTCGCCCCGGTGGTGATGAAGCGCACCCGGCGCTTGCGCATCACTCGGTCGAGCTTCACTTCGATATCGCCGCGGTCGCGCCAGCCGACCGCCACCCAGGGGTTGGAGGGCGTGAACTGGAAGGCATCGCCCTGGCCGATCAATGTCACATGATCCTCGGGGCGGATCTGGTCCGCCACCTCGAATGCGGCGAGCGTGCCGCCCAGGCCTGCGCCCAGAACCAGAATTTCGGCCATGACGTTCCTCTTTTCAACAGGTTGGAGGGGTTCTCGCCCGGCGAGAGGGGCGAATCGGCATTCGGTGCTTGACGATATATGCGAAGATGCGTATCTTCGCAAGTATGAAATTGGACCTGCCCGCCATGCACGCCGCGGCCGACCAGGCGAGCGAGCTGCTCAAGTCGCTGGCCAACCGCCACCGGCTGCTGATCCTGTGCCAACTGCTGGACGGGGAGCGCTCGGTCGGCGAGCTGGTCGCATTTCTGGGCATCCGCGACACCGTCGTCTCCCAGCACCTCGCGCTGCTGCGCAAGGACGGGCTGGTGGCGGCACGCCGGGAGGGCCAGACCATCCGCTACGCCATCGCCTCCGCCCCCGCCGAAGCCATCCTGGCCGCGTTGGCCGGAATCTACTGCACCGAAGAAGCGACCTGCCTCACCGCCCCAACCTGAAACGGAGCCGCCCTATGTCCGCCCGTCCCGCTTTGCGAGAGATTACCGCCACCGACGTCGCCCATGGGATGCGCAACCGCACCCTGTTGCTGGTGGATGTGCGGGAGCCGGCGGAATATGCTGCCGAGCGCATCCATGGCGCATTGTTGTTCCCGCTCTCCAGCTTCGACCCCTCGGCGCTGCCCATCGACCCCAACCGGCCGGTGGTGTTCCATTGCGGCAGCGGCAAACGCTCGGCAGTGGCGGTGGGGCGGTGTCTGGAGGCGGGGGTGCCGGCCCATACGCATATGAAGGGCGGCCTGATCGCGTGGAAGGCCGCGGGTCACCCGACCGTGCGGCTGAACCCGGCGACCGGCGCGGTGATGGA
This sequence comes from Acetobacteraceae bacterium, assembly GCA_027340195.1. Taxonomy (GTDB): domain Bacteria; phylum Pseudomonadota; class Alphaproteobacteria; order Acetobacterales; family Acetobacteraceae; genus JAJZVS01. Next base: position 3,473 of record DAHWNE010000106.1, read on the forward strand.
TCGCCGGTGATGCGCCCCGCGTCGCGCGCCCTGACGCTGGTGCTGCTGCTGGCAGCGGCGCTGCCGGCGCGGGCGGCACCGGCGCTGTTCACCACCACTCTGCGGCAGGTGGCCGACGAGAAGGCGGTGTTCGCCACGGTGGAAAGCCGCAAGATCGCGCCGGCCCGCACCCGTATCGGCGGCACCGTCACAGCGCTGGCGGTCCGGGACGGGGATTTCGTCCATGCCGGGCAGGTGCTCGCCACCATTCACGACGCCAAGCTGGCCTTGCAGATCCAGGCGCTGGATGCCGAGATCGCGGGGCTACGCTCCCAGCTGGCGCAGGCCAACACCGATCTGGGTCGCGCCGAAGCGCTGGCGCGCAGCGGCGCGGTCGCCCGGGCCCAGCTGGATCGCGCCCGTACCGCCGTGCGGGTGGCCCAGAGCACCCTGAACGCCCGGATTGCGTCCCGCGCGGTGACGGAGCGGGAGCTGGCCGAGGGCGCGGTGCTGGCCCCGATCGACGGGCGAGTGCTGAGCGTGCCGGTGACCGACGGCACGGTGGTGCAGCCGGGGGAAACCATCGCCTCGGTGGCCGAGCAGCATTTCGTGCTGCGGCTACGGGTGCCGGAACGCCACGCGCTGCATCTGAAAGCTGGCGACCGGATCCGGTTCGATGGCACCGCGCTGGGGGTGAAGGGGCCGGTGTTCGGCCGCATCAGCCTGGTCTATCCGCGCATCGTGGACGGCGCGGTGCGCGCCGATGCCACCGCCGCCGGGGTCGGCAGCTATTTCGTCGGCGAGCGGGTGCGGGTGTGGGTCCCGGCCGGGCATCGTCCGGCCATCGTGGTGCCGCGCGGGTTCGTCTTCTCGCGGTTCGGCCAGGATTACGTGCGCCTGCGCACGAAATCCGGCCATCTGATCGACGTGCCGGTGCAGCGCGGCCTGAGCTTGCCCACTCCCGCGATGCCCGATGGGGTGCAGATCCTGGCCGGGCTCGCCCCGGGTGAAACCCTGGTTCATCCATGAAACTCGGTCTTTCCGGACGGCTGACCCGGGCCTTCATCCGCTCGCCGCTCACGCCGCTGTTCCTGCTTGCGGCGCTGGCCGCCGGCCTGGTCGCGGTGCTCACCATCCCGCGCGACGAGGATCCGCAGATCCATGTCCCGATGGTCGATGTGATGGTGCAGGCCAACGGTCTGCGCGCCGCGGATGCGGCCGAGCTGGTGACCAAGCCGCTCGAGACCATCCTCAAGACCATCCCCGGCGTCGATCACATCTACTCGGAGACCGAGGACGACCAGGTACTGGTCACCGCAAGGTTCGACGTCGGCACCAACGAGGATGCGGCGGTGCTGCGGGTGAACGACAAGATCCGCGCCAACATGAACCGCATCCCGGTCGGCATCCCGCCGCCGCTGGTGGTCGGGCGTGGGATCAACGACGTGGCGATCCTGGCGCTGACCCTGACCCCGCGGCCCGATGCGTCCAAGCACTGGAACCAGGCGGCGCTGACCGATCTGGCGACCAAGCTGCAGGATCAGCTCATCAAGGTCCCGAATGTCGGGCTCACCTATCTGTCCGGCTCCGACCCGATGGAGATCCGGGTGGAGCCGGAGCCCGACAAGCTGATGCTGTACGGCGTCACTCTGCAGCAGCTGACCTCCCGCATCGCCGAGGCGAACCGCAGCTTCGTGGTGGGGAATCTGTTCGAGCGGGGGAAGATTCGCAGCGTCGCCGCCGGGCAGACCCTGTTCGGGGTGCCCGATATCGGCCTGCTGCTGCTGACCACCCGGGCCGGACGGCCGGTCTATGTGCGCGATGTGGCGCGGGTGGTGGTGGGGCCGGCGCCGCGCCAGGCCCATGTGTTCGACATCACCCATGACCGCGCCGGCTGGCACACCACGCCGGCGGTGACGCTGTCGCTGGCCAAGCGCGCCGGCAGCAACGCGGTGGTGGTGGCGGCCGATGCGCTGGCGCGGGTCAAGGCGCTGGAAGGCACCCTGCTGCCGCGCGACATCCGGGTGCAGGTCACCCGCAACTATGGCCGCACCGCGAACGAGAAGGCCAACGAGCTGCTGTTCCATCTCGGCCTCGCCACGATCTCGATCGTGGTGCTGATCGCGCTGGCGGTGGGTTGGCGGGAGGCGGCGGTGACCCTGGTGGTGATCCCCACCACCATCCTGGTCACGTTGTTCGCCTCCGAGCTGATGGGCTACTCGATCAACCGGGTGTCCCTGTTCGCGCTGATTTTCTCCATCGGCATCCTGGTGGACGACGCGATCGTGGTGGTGGAGAACATCGCCCGGCACTGGGCGATGCCGGACACGCGCTCCCGTCGCCGCGCGGCCATCGAGGCAGTGGCCGAAGTGGGCAACCCCACCATCGTCGCCACGCTGACCGTGATCACCGCGCTGCTGCCGATGCTGTTCGTGCAGGGGTTGATGGGGCCGTACATGGCGCCGATCCCTGCCAACGCGTCGGTGGCGATGTTGTTCTCGTTCTTCGTGGCGATGGTGGTGGCGCCGTGGCTGATGTGCAAGCTGGCCGGGCGCGACGCGTTCGCCGCCGATGCGCGCGCCGAGGAGGTGGAGTTCCTGGAACTGACCACCCCGGCGCTGGCGCATGAGGCGGAAGCCGCCGCGGCCCATCCCGACCGGCTGGGGCGGATCTATCGCGCCGTGGCCGAACCGCTGCTGGCCACCCGCCGGCGCGCGCTGCTGTTCCTGATCCTGGTCGGCGTCGCCACCGTCGCTGTGTGCGGGTTGTTTTATACCGAGAACGTCACCGTGAAGCTACTGCCGTTCGACAACAAATCCACCCTGAATGTGCTGCTGGACCTGCCGGCGGGAACACCGGTGCAGACCACCGAACGGACCCTGTTCGCCGCCGCCCGCATCGCCCGTACCCTGCCCGAAGTGCGCGGAATGCAGGTCTATGCCGGCACGCCGCAGCCATTCGATTTCAATGGTCTGGTCCGGCACTATTACCTGCGTAACCAGCCGTGGCAGGGCGATCTGCATGTGTTGCTGGTGGCGAAGGACAAGCGCTCGCTGCAGAGCCACGCGATCGCCTCGGCGCTGCGGCGGAAGCTCCTGCGGGAGTTGCCGCTGCCGCACGGCGCGGTGCTGAAAGTGGTGGAGGCCCCGCCCGGGCCGCCGGTGTTGGCCACCCTGCTCGCCGAGATCTACGGGCCCAACGCCGCGACCCGGCTCGCGGTGGCGCGCGAGGTAAAGAAGCTGTTCAAGAAGGTGCCCTTCATCGTCGATACCGATGACAGCTGGGGTCACCGGGCGCGGCGGTTGCAAATCTCGATCGACCAGGATCGACTGGCCTTCTTCGGGGTCCGCCAGTCGGATGTTTATGACACCATCCAGGATTTGTTCGGCGGCGTCCGCGTCGGCTATTCCTACCGTGGCGAGGAGCATCTGCCGATCCCGATCACTGTCGGCCTGCCAAACCATGCCCTGTCGTGGAACCAGCAACTGGCGGATACGCCGGTGCCGGCCAACACCGTCCCCGGCAGCAAATCGGTGGTGGAGCTGGGCCAGGTGGTGCATGTGAAGCCCACGCTTGGATCCCGCATCCTGTTCCGCCGCGACGGGCATTTCGCCGACATGGTCACCGGCGAGCTGAGCGGACAGTTCGGCGCGCCGATCTACGGGATGATCGCGGTGGACCGGCTGATCGCCCAGCATAATTGGGGCAAGCTGCCGCGCCCGACCATCCGCTTCCGCGGCCAGCCGCGCAACGAAACCCACCCCTCCCTGCTGTGGGACGGGGAGTGGGAGATCACCTATGTGACTTTCCGCGACATGGGCGCGGCCTTCATGGTGGCGATCCTGGGCATCTATATCCTGGTGGTCGCGCAGTTCGGCAGCTTCAAGCTGCCGCTGGTGATCCTGACGCCGGTGCCGCTGACCCTGATCGGGATTCTGCCTGGGCACTGGCTGTTCGACGCGCCGTTCACCGCCACCTCCATGATCGGCTTCATCGCGCTGGCCGGGATCATCGTCCGCAATTCCATCCTGTTGGTCGATTTCATCCGCCACGGGGCGCGCCCGGGGCTGACCCTGCGGGAAGTACTTCTGGAGGCGGGAGCCATCCGCTTCCGTCCGATCGTGCTGACCGCGCTTTCGGCGATGATCGGGGCGGCGACCATCCTGTCCGATCCGATTTTCCAGGGGCTGGCGATTTCGCTGCTGTTCGGGCTGCTGTCGTCCACGCTGCTGACGGTGCTGGTGATTCCGGCGATCTATGTGGTGCTGCGGGATCCGGAGCGGGTGGTAACACCGGCCAGCTGAACGCCGGGTTGCGGCGGCAACCGCCCCGGCAGTAGCGTGGGCGCGACACTAGGCAGGGAGGCCCCCCGATGATCCATCTGCATGACATCCGCTATGTCCGACTGGGCACGCGCGATCTGGACGCCGCGACCCGCTTCGCCACCGAGGTGGTCGGGCTGCAACTGGCCGCGCGCGAGGGCGACACCGCCTATTTCCGCTCCGACCGCGCGGCGGTGCGCGGGGATACGCGGGATCATACCCTGGCCTATTTCGAGGGCGACCCGACCGAGCATGTCATCGGCCTGGAACTGCGCGATCCGGACGATCTCGACGCGCTCGGTGCCGCGCTGGAAGCCGAGGGGCGGACGGTGCACCGGGGCACGAAAGCCGAATGCGACGCCCGGCGGACCCGCGATTTCATCGCCAGCACCGACCCGTCCGGCAACCGAATCGAGTTCCTCGCCCGCCCCTACAATTCCGGCGTGCGCTTCCATCCGGGGCGGGATATCGGGATCGAGAACTTCAGCCATATCGGGCTGTTCAGCACCGATCCGAAGCGGGATACCGCGTTCTGGACCCGGGTGCTGAATGCCCGCGTCTCCGACTGGCTGGGGGACGCGACGTTCCTGCGCATCAACACGGTGCATCATTCGGTGGTGCTGATGCCGTCCTCGCGTCCCGGCATCCAGCACATCAACCATCAGGTCGAGGATGTCGATGACGTGATGCGGTCCTACTACTGGCTGCGCCAGCAGGGGGTGAAAATCGTCTATGGTCCCGGCCGGCACCCGATCTCCACCGCGATGATGGTGTATTTCGAGGGGCCGGACGGGATGGTGTTCGAATACTCGGTCGGCGTGAAGCACATCCTGCCCGAGCAGGAAGCGACCTACCGCCCGCGGCAGTTCAGCCTGGACGGCTACAACGCCGACATGTGGGGATCGTTCCACGAGACCGAGGGGCTGCCGCGCGAGCCGGCGGCCGCGCGGCGGATGCGCCTGGTGGTGTGATCCCCCTTATTCGAAGGCGTAGGTGAAATCTCCGTCCTTCACGTCCACCGCGACCTTGGCCACGGTGGCGCCTTCCAGCATACGTTGCAGGAAGGCGCCGCTGATCGCCGGCAGCATGGAGTTGGTGAGGATCGCATCGATCATGCGCCCGCCGCTCTCGGGTTCGTTGCAGCGACTGGCGATCAGATCCACCACCGCGTCGGTATAGGTGAACGGAACCTTGTGCGCCTCGCCGATCCGGCGGGCGATCCGCCCCAGCTGGAGGCGGATGATGTCGCCCATCACCTTGTCGCTGAGCGGGTAGTAGGGGATCACGATCAACCGGCCCAGCAGCGCGGGCGGGAACACCTTGAGCAGCGGCTGGCGCAGCGCCTTGGCGATCTCCTCCGGCTCGGGGGTGAGTTCGGGGTCCGCGCACATCGACATGATGAGGTCGGTGCCGACGTTGGAGGTGAGCAGGATCAGCGTGTTCTTGAAGTCGATCAGCCGGCCTTCGCCGTCCTCCATGATGCCCTTGTCGAACACCTGGAAGAAGATCTCGTGCACATCCGGGTGCGCCTTCTCGACCTCGTCCAGCAGCACCACCGAATAGGGCTTGCGGCGCACCGCCTCAGTCAGCACCCCGCCTTCGCCGTAGCCCACGTAGCCGGGAGGGGCGCCCTTCAGGGTGGAAACGGTGTGCGCTTCCTGGAACTCGCTCATGTTGATGGTAATCAGGTTCTGTTCGCCACCGTAGAGAGATTCCGCCAGCGCGAGCGCGGTTTCGGTCTTGCCCACGCCGGACGGGCCGCACAGCATGAACACGCCGATCGGCTTCGAAGGATTGTCCAGGCCGGCGCGGGAGGTCTGCACCCGGCTCGCGATCATATCGAGCCCGTGGCTTTGCCCGATGACGCGCTGGGCCAGAGTTTCGCCGAGCCGTAGCACGGCCTGGACCTCGTTCTTCACCATGCGGCCGACCGGGATGCCGGTCCAGTCGCCGACCACCGCGGCCACCGCCTGCTCATCGACACTGGGCAGGATGAGCGGGTTTTCACCCTGGTGTTCGGCGAGCCGGGTTTGCAGGCCCTTGAGCTCCTCCATCCAGGCGGCGCGTTCCGGCGCGTCGGGCGCGGCTTCGCGCAGCTGCGCGCGCAGCTCCAGCAGCCGGTCCACCAGCTCCTTCTCCGCGCCCCAGCGGGCTTCCAGGCCGACCAGCCGTTGCCGCTCGGCCTCCAGCGCCTCCCGCGCCGAGGCATCGCGCGCCGAGGCGTCGATGCCGATGGCGGCTTCGCGGCCGATGATTTCGAGCTCGGTCTCGAGCGCCGCGATCCGCCGCCGGCAATCCTCAACCGCCGGGGGCGTGGCGTGCTGGCTGACCGCGACGCGGGCGCAGGCGGTGTCCAGCAGGCTGACTGATTTGTCGGGCAGCTGGCGGGCCGGGATGTAGCGATGCGACAACCGAACCGCCGCCTCGATCGCCTCGTCCAGCACCTGCACCCGGTGGTGCTTCTCGAGCGGGGAGGCAATGCCGCGCATCATCAGGATGGCCTTGGCCTCGTCCGGCTCATCGACCTGCACCACCTGGAAGCGGCGGGTCAGCGCCGGGTCCTTCTCGAAATATTTCTTGTATTCGGCGAAGGTGGTGGCGGCGACGGTGCGCAGGGTGCCGCGCGCCAGGGCGGGCTTCAGCAGGTTCGCGGCATCCCCGGTGCCGGCGGCGCCGCCGGCACCGATCAGCGTATGCGCCTCGTCGATGAACAGGATGATCGGCTTGGGCGAGGACTGTACCTCCTCGATCACCTGCCGCAGCCGCTGTTCGAACTCGCCCTTCATCGAGGCGCCAGCCTGCAGGAGCCCGACATCCAGCACCCGCAGGCTGACATCGGCGAGCGAGGGCGGCACGTCGCCGGCGGCGATGCGCAGCGCGAAGCCTTCCACCACCGCGGTCTTGCCGACGCCGGCCTCGCCGGTGAGGATGGGGTTGTTCTGGCGACGGCGCATCAAAACGTCGATCACCTGGCGGATCTCGGCGTCGCGCCCGACGATCGGGTCGAGCTCGCCCTTGCGCGCGCGCTCGGTGAGATCGACCGAGAACTTGGCCAGCGCCTCCTGCTTGCCCATCGCCGCCGGCGCCATCGCGCCCGAGGCCTCGCCAGGAACACCGGCGCCGTCCGCCGCGGGGGTGAAGGTCTCGGGCGAGCCTTCGACGATGGCGGCGAAATCGTCGCCGAGCGCTTCCGGCTTCACCCGCTCGAACTGCCTGGAGATAGCAAGCAGCGCGTTGCGCAGATTGGGCGTCTTCATGGCCCCGAGGATGAGATACCCGGTGCGCACCTTGGTATCGTTGAACATCAGCGAGCCGTACACCCAGCCGCGTTCTACCGTATCCTCAACCTGTGGCGCGAGATCGGAGATGGCGGTGGCGCCGCGCGGCAGCCGGTCCAGCGCGGTGGTGATATCGGCGGAGAGCTTACCCGCGTCGAGGCCGAAATGCCGGGCGATGCGATGGATGTCGGAGTCCTGCAGCTGGAGGATCTGATGCACCCAATGCACCAGCTCCACATACGGGTTGCCCCGCAGCTTGCAGAATACGGTGGCACCCTCGATCGCCTTGTAGGCGGTCTGGTTGAGCTTGCCGAACAGGGCGGTGCGGCTGATTTCGGTCATGGGGCGCTCTCCGTCTCGGGTTCATTCATTCCGGCGTCGATGGTCTGGGCCATGCTGTCGGCGCTGGCGTCCAGGAACAGGTCGGCGGCGTCGTCCGGCTCGTGGCGCGGCATCAGCCAGGTGGTCCAGCCCAGCCGCCCGTAGCGGCCGAGCATGGTGGGCGGCACTTCCGGCTGGCGTAGGATCAGGTTGACGTCCCAGATCAGCGTATCGCCGACATAGTTGCGGACGATGGGAATCAGCCGGCGGAAGCTGCGGCCCCCGGGCAGCAGCCGCTCGTAGTCTGCCAGGGAAAGCGGGCCGATGACAATGCGGAACTTGTGCTGCCGGCTCCAGACCTGCCGGCCCAGCACGGTGGACCCGCCGAGCGCGGCGGTGCGCGCGCCGCCGCCCAGGGTGGTTCGGTCGCTTGGGGGCAGGGTCAGCCAGGTGCCGATGAACTGCTCGATCCGCACCGGGATGCGGAAGAACTCCGACAGGATCTTGCCCAGGCCCTCGGCGTGCCGGGTCTGCCCCGCCAGATGCCCGGCGAAATGTAGCTTGGTGAGGTCGGGCATGGCGTCGCGGTTGCGCAGACTGTCCATCCCGAGCCCGATGATGGCGCCAATATAGAGGGCGAAGCGGTCGTCCTCCGGCCGGTCGAAGCTGACGGTGGGGCGCACATCGGCCCAGGCGCGCCAGAACAGCGACAGCATCCGGTGGTGGAACAGATCGGCGAAGCGCTGGAAGGTGGGGTCGCGCTGGTTGCGGCGGCGGTCGCGCGCGTATTCGGTCAGATGCAGCGGCAACGGTCCGTCGGGACCGAACAGGCCGAAGAAATGCACGGCGAGCCGGGCGGGGGCGGTCTCGGTCGCGTCCTGCCAGCCGGCGAGGGTGGAGGGGGCGAAAATGATCGACGGTTCCTGCGTCAGCCGCAGCAGGTCCTGCGAGGGGCGCGTGCTGCGGCCGAAGCGCGGCCGATCGCGCGCCGCCGCCTCTAGCGCGCGCATCGCCGCATAGAAGCCGAAGCGCCAGGGCGCGGCGGAGAGCCGCGCCGCCAGCGCCGGCGCTACAGAAGCGGGCGGAGGCCCGTCCGCATCGGCCATCGCTTTACCTCGCCCCGCTCGGGGGTCCTGAACACCGTTTCGGTGAACGCGTTGATCGAGACGTATTTGGCGAAGAACCGATCGAGCACGCCGGCGAGCAGGATGGCGCCGGCGCCGCCGAACGGGGCTTCGTCGATGGTGACGGTGAGTTCGAGCCCCCGCCCGGCCGCGAGCGGGCCGGTGCCGGGGATCCGCCTCACGATCGGGTGGCAGGCGATCGACATCACCGCGTCGGTCTGCCGGGTCGCGGTCACGTTGTTGGCCGGCACATAGAGGTGCAGCAATTCGCGCAGCGCCGCGGCACCCTGGCGGGCATCGGTGTCGGTCAGGCTGAGGTAGTTGAGTCCGAGATGGCTGATGAAGCGCCAGGCGTATTCGCCGTCGTGGCGGCAGGGCCGCGGCGTGGTCGGGCCGATACGGCATCGTATGGAGGCGACCGGGGCACTGACGGTCACGGTGAAATCGGTATGCTGCTTGCCCACCGGCATGGCCAGCGGCAGGTCGCGGTTGGTGCAGAGCAGGTCGAGCCCGAGCTGACGCAGGGAATGGCGCATCGGCGCTGCCTCGGCATCCACCAGCGAAACGAACAACTCGTGGCCATGATAGCTGGACCGCGGCCCGCGCTGACGGCTGGCGGTGGACAGCTGCCGCGGTTCGCGGCGGATGGTGTAATAGGCCCGATGGTCTGGATTCCGTGACAGATCGTTGGTGGCGTAGAATGGCAGAAAGGTCTGCCCGGCCCCGGTATCGGCGCCGAAGCCTTCCAGCGTGTTGATGCGGAACACTTCGTAGTCCAGCGGGCGCATCCGGTCCGGCACGACGTGGTATTCCACCTCGCGGTCGGTGAGGTTGACCCGGTCGCTGCGCTTGGGAAACAGGTTGATGGCAGGCGTGCAGAACAGCGCGAACTGATCGGGCCCGAAGGCGTTGGCGAGCACGGGCTCGCTGCGGTTCAGCAGGAAGATGATGTCGATCTCGTTGCCTTCGCAGCGCGCCGTGTGCGGGCGCAGGCCGGTCAGCTCCACGAACAGGAACCGTTCCGGCATGGCGTAGTATTCCTGCAACAACCGGTAGCCGTCGAAGGATTCCGGGTCGGGCGGGAGCAGGGATTCCTCGGGTTCGTAGCCCATCGGCCGCAGCGTGTCCGGCGTCAGCCGGGCCTGCCAGGGCACCGGGCGGGTGGCCGGGCGGACATAGATGGCGGTGAGTTCCGCCACCAGCTGTTCATAGAGCCGCACCCTTGCCGCCGCCGGGCCACCGAGAAACAGTGGCAGCCGGTCCAGCGGCAGGGCGGAGAACCCGGCCTCGCCGGTGGTTTTCAGGCGCAGCCGGATGGCGGCGCGCACGCCGCGCTGGTCGGGCAGTCCCAGCGCGGTGAGGGCGGCGGCGGTGCCGATATACTCGGCTTCGGTGATTTCCATCGGCAGCAGCTGCACCGGATGCGCGGTGCGGAATTCGCAGTGGGTCTGTTCGTCGGTGGCCAGCAAGCTGCGCAACTCGGAATTGCGCGGCAGGACCGCCCCGCCCGGGCTGGCGCGCAGAGTGGCGTCGGGCGTGATCTGCACCACCGCCATCGAGGGGGTGGGCGCCAGATAATGCGGATACACCATCTGCAGCAGCGACTGCGTCAGGGTCGGGAACTCGGCTTCCATCTTCAGCTGGACGCGGGCGGCCAGCAGCGCGAACCCTTCGAACAAGCGTTCCACGTAGGGATCGACGACGTCGAAGCTGCCCAGGTTGAGACGGGCCGCGATCTTGGGGAACTCGCGCGCGAATTCCTGACCCATCTCCTGCATGTAGGCGAGTTCGGTCTCGTAGTGGCGCAGCAGGCGCGGGTCCATCAGCCGTGCGACCGCTTGTCGGTGACCGCCGCCATCCTGGTTTCCAGATCGATCTGGGTCTCCAGGAACAGTTGTTCGGGTACCGGTTGCGCCCACATTTCGCCGCGGATCTCGAAGCGCAGGGTGGGGATGGCGCTGTCGGTCCCGCTGGCATGGGCGACGCGCACGCTGATGCTGTCGGGCTGGATGCGCGGCTCGAAGGCGCGGATCGCGGCGGCGATGTCCTTGTCGATTCCACCCAGCCTGCCGCCGATGCCGGT
>DAHWNE010000143.1 GCA_027340195.1 Acetobacteraceae bacterium
GAACTGCGGGGTTCCGCAGGCGGAGAAGTCGATCACCCGTCGCCGACGATCGGCATCACACGTCCAGATTCGCCACTTTCAGCGCGTTGCCGACGATGAACTCCCGCCGCGGCTCCACCACGTCGCCCATCAGGGTGGAGAACACCTGCGCCGCGTCCTCGGCATCGCCCACCTTCACCTGCAGCAGCGTCCGCATCGCCGGGTCCAGGGTGGTGTGCCAGAGCTGATCGGGGTTCATCTCGCCCAGCCCCTTGAAGCGCTGCACCGTCAGGCCGCGTCGGCCCTGCGCCAGGATGCGCTCGAAGGCCGAGGCGGGGCCGTTGGCCTCGGCCTCCTGCGTATCCAGCCGCAGCCGCGCCGGGGCGGCGAAGCGTGCGGCCAGCGCGGCGGTGCGCTCCGTCAGCCAGCGCGCCTCCGCCGAGCGCAGGGCCGCCGGGTCCAGCACGTGTTTCTCGGTCACTCCGCGCACCACCCGGGCCAGGGTCAGCCCGGCGGCATCCGCCGCCACCACCCAGCCGCGCTCGGTCGGCGCCGAGACCGCGTCCAGCCGCCGCGCCAGCTCCGGGGCGGCGGCCAGGGCCCGGGCCGGATCCGGGGTCAGCGCGCCGGCGATGGCGGCCTGTTCGACCAGCGCCAGGGGGATCGTCCCGGCCAGCCCGCGCAGCCGGCCGGTGGCTTCCCGCAGCCAGCCGATCTCGGCGCGCAGCTCCGGCCCCGCCAGCGCCGTTCCGTCGGCGTAGCTCAGCATGGCGTTGGCCAGCACTTTTTCGAGCAGGAAGGCTTCCAGCGCGGCGTCGTTCTTGAGGTAGCGCTCCTCGTTGCCGCGCTTGGCGCGGTAGAGCGGCGGCTGGGCGATGAACAGATGTCCGCGCGCGATCAGCTCCGGCATCTGGCGGAAGAAGAAGGTCAGTAGAAGGGTGCGGATATGCGAGCCGTCCACGTCGGCATCGGTCATGATGACGATGCGGTGGTAGCGAAGCTTGCTGATGTCGAATCCGCCCTGCTCCGGCTCGCCCTGGCCGATGCCGGTGCCGAGCGCCGTGATGAGGGTGCCGATCTCGGCGCTGCCCAGCATCCGGTCGAACCGGGCACGCTCCACGTTCAGGATCTTGCCCTTTAGCGGCAGGATCGCCTGGAACTTGCGGTCGCGGCCCTGCTTGGCCGAACCGCCGGCGGACTCGCCCTCGACGATGAAAATCTCGGATTTGGCCGGGTCCCGCTCCTGGCAGTCGGCGAGCTTGCCGGGCAGGGAGGAGACGTCGAGCACCCCCTTGCGGCGGGTCAGTTCGCGGGCCTTGCGCGCCGCCTCCCGCGCCGCGGCGGCGTCCATCACCTTGCCCACCAGCGCGCGGGCTTCCTTCGGGTGGGTCTCGAGCCAGTGCCCCAGCGCGTCGGCGACCGCCGCCTGGACCACCGGCTGCACTTCCGAGCTGACCAGCTTGTCCTTGGTCTGGGACGAGAACTTGGGGTCCGGCACCTTGACCGACAACACCGCGGTCATGCCCTCGCGGATGTCCTCCGGGGCGAGTTGCAGGCTGTCCTTCTTGCCCATCCCGTCGGCGTATTTCGAGACCACGCGGGTGAGCGCGGCGCGGAATCCGGCGAGATGGGTGCCGCCGTCGCGCTGGATGATGTTGTTGGTGAAGCACAGCATCGTCTCGTGGAAGCTGTCGTTCCACGAGAGGGCGAATTCCACCCGCATCCCCAGCTGGTCGGCATCGGTCTTCAGGCTGATCGGCGGAGTGAACACCGGGGTCTTGGACCGATCCAGCCATTCCACGAAGGCGACCAGCCCGCCGTCGTAGCGCAGCGTCACCTCCTGGGTGGCGGCGTGGCGTTCGTCGCGCAGCACGATGGTGAGGCCGGAGTTGAGGAAGGCGAGTTCGCGCAGCCGGCGTTCCAGGGTCGGGAAGTCGAACTCGGTGCGGGTGAAGGTGGCGGCCGAGGGTTTGAACGTGACCTCGGTGCCGGAGCCGCGATCGACCTGGCCCACGATTTTCAGCGGGGCGACTGCGTCGCCGTTCTCGAAGCGGATGAAATGTTCCTGGCCCTGGCGCCAGATGCGGACCTCCATGAACTCGGACAGCGCGTTGACCACCGCGGCGCCGACGCCGTGCAGGCCGCCCGAGACCTTGTAGGAGTTCTGGTTGAACTTGCCCCCCGCGTGCAGGCGGGTCAGCACCACCTCGGCGGCGGAGACGCCTTCCTCGGGGTGGATGTCGGTGGGGATGCCGCGACCGTCGTCGCGGACGGTGACGGAGCCGTCGCCGTTCAGCACCAGCTCGACGCGGGTGGCGAACCCGGCCTGGGCCTCATCGACGGCGTTGTCGATGATCTCGAAGGCCATGTGGTGCAGGCCGGAGCCGTCGTCGGTATCGCCGATATACATCCCCGGCCGCTTACGGACGGCATCGAGGCCGCGCAGGACGGAGATGGAAGCGGCGTCGTGGGCGTCAGGCGACGGGGCGTCGTTGTCGGACATGCCGAGAGGGGGCTCCGGGGGGTGCGGGGGTGGGGTTCTTATAGCCCGGCCGGGGGCGGCGGGACAGGGGGCGGGGGGGTGGTGCGTTGGGGGGCAAACCGGATGTT
>DAHWNE010000183.1 GCA_027340195.1 Acetobacteraceae bacterium
GATGAATCATGCCGGAGTTGAGACATCAATCGGCCTTTCCGCGCCCTGCTAATGCGCCACGTAGGTGTCGTGCGGGCCGTCGGCGGTTCAGCCTCCGAAGCGCGGCTTCGGCAGTCCTGAGACCCCCGGTCGCAGCGCGAACACCCGCCCGGCGTCCGGTTCGCCCGCCAGCGTCGCCGCGTCGAGACCGTCGCGCAGGCTGGTGACATACAGCGTGCGCAGGTCTCCGTCGCCGAACGCTAGGCTGGTCGGGCGCGACACCGGCAGGGGGACACAAGCGACCAGCGCCCCATCCGGCGCGTACCGCAGCAACTCCCCGGCTTCGACCGCCGCAACCCAGAGATACCCCTCGGCATCGACGATACAGCCATCGGGCCGCCCTTTCCGCCCGGCGAAATCGGCGAACACCCGGCGCGGCCCGAGCGTGCCGGCCGCCAGGTCGAACCCATGGCCGAACACCGCGCGCGCGCCTGAATCGCAATGGTACATCGTGCGGTCATCCGGACTCCAGGCGATGCCATTAGAAATGATAACGCCGCCGGCCATACGGTGCACCGAACGGTCGGGATCCACCCGATACAGGTGCCCCACCGGGTCGCGTAGCGAGCGCGCCATCGTGCCGGTCCAGAATCGGCCCTGGCGGTCGCAGGCGCCGTCGTTGAACCGCTCCAGTGCGAAATCGGGGCCGTCGGAGCCGGTCGGGAAATCCTCGAACCGTCCGGCGGCCGGGTCGATCAGGCCGATTCCGTTGCGCCAAGCCATCAGCATCCCGCGGTCGCGGCGGAATGCATAGCTGCCGGGCAGCCGCGGGAGCGCCCAGGACTCGATGGCACCCGCCCGCACGCGGCGGAACATCCGCCGGCCCACGACGTCGATCCAGAACAGCGCCTGGCTGTCCGGGTCCCACAGCGGACATTCGCCGAGCGTGGCGCTCGGGCTGTCCGCGAGCACCTCCGGCGCAGGACGGAAACGCGGCAGGGCGATCTCGGGCGTCACCGGGTCGAACACCGCCTCCACCTTCATCCCGACGCGCGGGCCTTCGGGTGCGGCATCGATCAGGTTGGAGGTGAGGCGCGGCCCCTCGGCCAGTTCCACCTGCACCACCGTATAGGGGATGTCGGCGGCGAAGGCGGGGAACCACGCCTTATGCACGCGGGTCCAAGTGGACACTATTCCGGTGCCCGCCGCGTCGCGCCATTCCAGCCGGTCGGAGAGACAGAACGGGCAGATGGGGCCGGGCGGCAGATGCGGGCGGGCGCAATCGGTGCACCAGGGCAGCGCCAGGACACCGCGCCGTGTGGCTGCCCAGAACGGGGAGGTGTCGGGGCCGATGCGCGGCAGGGGGCGGTCGTATGCGGGCATGGGATCAATTCCGGAACAGGATCGCATCGCCCCAGGCGGTGCCCCATTGCAGGCACGACGCAGCCGGGATCTGGCGCGGCCCGGCGGTGCCGCGCAATTGCCGCACGATCTCGGCGATCGAGTTCCAGCCGCCGACGTGCGCTTCCGACAGCAGACCGCCGGAGGTGTTCACCGGCAGTTCGCCGCCGAGCTCGATCCGCCCGCCCTGCACGAACGCCGCCGCTTCGCCCGGACCACAGAAACCGAACCGTTCCAGCGCGAACAACACGAGCGGGGAGAACGCGTCGTAGGTGTAGAACCCCTGCACCGCCTCCCGCCCGATCCCCGCCGTTTCATACACCGCCAGATCGCGTGCCCTCGCCGGCGCGGCGTCTACGATTTGCTGATTGATGCCGAGGCCGCGCGGGCCAAAGATGAACTCCTCCCGCCCGGCGCGGATGCCCTGCATGCCGGCGATCCGTACCGGCGTCTGTCGCAGATCGCGCGCCCGTTCCTGGGTCGTGACCAGCGCTACCACCGCGCCGTCCGTCACCAAGCAGCAATCGAGGAGGCGCAGCGGATCGACGATCATGCGCGCGGCTTGGTGGTCCTCGATCGTGATCGGCGTGCGCATCACCGCGGCCGGGTTCGCGCTTGCGTGCTTACGCAGCGCCACCGGTACGGCGGCGAGTTGCGCCGAGGTGGCGCCATAGACCGCCATGTAGCGCTGCATCGCGAGCGCCGCGCCGCCGACCGGTGCGGTCAGGCCATAGGGCGGGGACTCCGCGTGGGTGCCGCCTTCCTCGCGGTTGCCCTCTACGTCGCCCGGCCCGCCCAGGATGTGGCGCTCGCGGGTGAAGCTGATCGCGGTGACGCAGGCGACCACCTCCGCCAGCCCCTGCGTGACGGCCATCGCCGCATGCTGAAGGCAATGGGTGACGAAGCGGCCGTGCAGCCAGCTCTGGTTCACGTAGCCGACATCGAGGCCAAACGCGTCCGCCACCCGGTCGTAGTCCGGGCCGAGCGGCCAGCCCATGTGGATCGACAGCCCATCGACGGCGTCGCGCGCGAGGCCGGAATCCTCCAGCGCCGCCTTGAACGCCACCGCGCCGAGCGCGAGCTGGCTGTCCGGCAGGCCGCGCCCGAAGCGCGAACAGCCGATGCCGACGATCGCCGCCTGGCGGGACGGGTCAGGCGTCACCGGCTTGCCTCGCGCGATCGATGATGGCTTGCTGCATGCTGCGTTTCCTTCCCGCGGCCGGTATTATGGCGCACCGCGGGCGCCGGTCCAGTGGTGGGCGGCACGACGGAATGCACGGAGAACGGACGGACCATGAAGGCGATAGTGGTGCGCGCGCCGGGCGGGCCGGACGCGCTGGTTGCCGAGGAGATTCCGCCGCCCGCGCTGCGCCGCAACGACGTGCGGATCCGCGTTGCCGCCTGTGGGGTGTGCTTCCATGACGTCGTCACCCGCAACGGCACCCTGCGACGTGGCGTGGCGATGCCGCTAATCCCCGGCCATGAGGTCGCGGGCATCGTGGAATCGGTCGGCCCCGACGTGACCGGGTTTCGCCCCGGAGATCGCGTGGCAGCGGCGCAGCGGCGGCATATCTGCGGCCATTGCCGGTTCTGCCGTGGCGGGCGCGAGACCTCCTGCCGTGAGCAGGAGTTCCTGGGCGACGCGGGACTGAACGGCGGCTACGCTGAGCTCGTGTGCGTGGAGGAAGACAACCTCGTGACGGTGCCCGAGGGCGTGGCGCTGCAGGACGCCGCGATCGTCGCCTGCGCGATCGGCACCGAGCTCAACGCGGTCCGTGACGTGGGCCGGCTGCGTGAAGGCGAGCGGGCGCTAATCACCGGCGCCGGCGGCGGTCTCGGCATCCACGGCGTGCAGCTCGCGCATCTGGCCGGGGCGGAGGTCGTCGCGGTGACGGGCTCGGCGGCCAAGCGCGCCGCGCTGCTGGACGCCGGCGCGGATCATGTGGTGGTGGCGGCGCACGGCAGCGATTTCTCTGCGGCGGTGCGCGAAGTGTCCGGCGGGGAGGGGGTGGACGTTGCGATCGACAACGTCGGCAGCCACGTGTTCGAGGCAACGCGGCGTAGCCTGGCCGAAGGCGCGCGCTGGGTGCTGGTGGGCCAACTCAGCGGCGATTTCGTCCGCTTCAATCCGGCGCAGCTGTTCCTGCGCGACATCGCGCTGCTGTCTGCGCGCAGCACCAGCCGCGCGCAACTGGCCGATGCGCTACGACTGGTGGCGCGGGGGCGCGTGCGTCCGGCGATCGCCGCCCGATTGTCGCTCGATCAGGCGGCGGAGGCGCATCGGATGATGGAACGCGCCGCACCGGTCGGGCGCATCCTGCTGTGCCCGGAGGCTGCATGAACAAAAGGCCCGGAGCCCGCACCGTCGGCGGGCTGCTCGACGCGCGCGCGGCGCAGGACGGCGCCCGCCTCGCTCTGCTGGGCGACGATGGCCAGCGCTACGATTTCGCCGAGCTGCGCGCGCGGGTGCGAGGGTTCGCGCGCGATCTGCTCGCACTCGGCCTGCGCCCGGGGGAGCGGCTGGCGATCCTGATGGGCAACCGGGCGGAATGGGTGCTGCTTGATCTGGCGGCGAAGCTGATCGGGGCGATCCCGGTCGGCATCAACACCTGGTCCACCGCCCGTGAGCTGGAATACGTGCTCGATCATTCCGGCGCCGCCGTGCTGGTCACCGCGGACCGGTTCCTGAAGGCCGATTTCGTGGCGATGCTGGATGGGTTGCGCCCGTGGGGCGAGCGGCTGCCCGCGCTGCGCCGGGTGGTGGTGCTGGGCGCCGGCGCGCGGGACGATACGCTGGAGTTCGCGCGCTTCGACGGCATGGGTGCGGCGGTCCTGGAGGCGGAACTGGACCGGCTGGCCGCGGCGGTGCGGCCGGAGGATCCGGGGATCCTGCTCTACACCTCGGGCTCCACCTCCCGGCCTAAGGGCGTGCTGCTCGCCCACCGCGGGCTGATCGAGAACATGTGGGACATCGGGGCCCGATTGCATCTCGATCCCGACGATCGGGTGTGGCTCGCGGTCTCGCTGTTCTGGGCGCTCGGCTCGGTGAACGCGCTGTTCGCCGCGTTCACCCACGGCGCGGCCGTGGTGTTGCAGGAACATTTCGAGGCCGGCGCGGCGGTGCGCCTGATCGCGGAGGCGCGCTGCACTGCGCTCTATGGCACGCCGAACATGCTGGCCGCGCTGCTGGCCCATCCCGGGCGCGGGCCGGACGACCTCGCGGGCGTGCGGAAATGCGCCACCATCGGCACGCCCGAGCAGATGCACCGAGCGATTGCCGACATTGCCCCGATGACGTGCCAGATCTACGGCATGACCGAAACCTACGGCAATTGCGCGGTGACGGATGCGGCCGATGCGGCGGAACTGCGCGCCACCACGGTGGGCGCCCCGCTTGCCGGCCAGCGCATCCGAATTGCCGACCCCGAAACGGGCCGCACGCTGGCGGCGGGCGAAACCGGGGAGATCCGCGTCAAGGGCCACGTAATGCTGGGCTACTACCGCGACCCCGAGCGCACGGCGGCAACGTTCGACGCCGACGGCTGGCTGCTGACCGGTGATCTGGGGTTCTTCGGCCCCGACGGACGGCTGCGCTTCCGCGGGCGGATCAAGGAGATGGTGAAGAGCGGCGGCATCAATATCGCGCCGGCCGAGGTGGAGGAGGTGCTGCAAACCCATCCCGCCGTGGCGCAGGCCTATGTGGTGGGGCTGCCGGACGCGGCACGCGACGAGGTGCTGGCGGCGGTGATCGTGCCCCGCCCCGGCGTAGCTCCGGATGCACCGGCGCTCGCCGAGCACTGCGCCGCCGCGCTGGCGGCCTACAAGGTGCCACGCGTCTGGCGCGTGGTGGCGGAGACGGCGCTGCCGCTGACGGTGACGGGCAAGGTGCAGAAGAACCGCCTGGGCGAGTTGTTCACCGCCCCTTGAAGTGCACCTCCCGCCGTTCGGCGAAGGACGCGGAGCCCTCGCCGAGATCCTCGGTGCGGCTGGGATCATAGAACGAGCGCAATTACAGCCGCAGCGCGTCGTCCCTTGACAGTCCGACCGCGCGGCACATTACGCCCTCGGCGAGGCTCTGCGCCGGTGGCGCGCGGGCGGCCAGGTCCGCGGCGTAGTCAGGTAACCGCTGACCCCGGCTGCGGTGATCCGAGCCGGAGGATCGCAGTCGGGGGCCAGCAATTGCCAAAACCTCCAAGCGCAGGACAGTAGTCGACCTATTATGCTGACTTGACGGGCCCCGCGCCGCGCGGCTCGCCGGCGGGTCTCAAAGTTGCACCGACCCGCCGCTCCGGCTCTGTCGCGCGCGAGAGCGCTGCGGCACCGTTGTTCTGAACGGTCAGGAGGCGGGCAGACGCCTCACGGTATATTGTTCGCCGCGGTTATGATATCCCGATGACAGTTCGGCCGGATCGGTCCGAATCTGGGCTTCAAAAAGATGGGGAGGCAGGCGCGACAAACGTGACCGAAGCCAAGGGATCTCCGGCCAGAGGCCGGCCCAGCGGGGCACCTGAGCGAGCGGTTTTCGCCGCCAATTTCCGTCGCGCTCGCGAGGAAGCCGGCATGACGCAACGGGAGGTCTCCCGCCTCCTTAAA
>DAHWNE010000191.1 GCA_027340195.1 Acetobacteraceae bacterium
CCGGCGGCCAGCGGCGCGGTGGCGAGGCCGGCCCAGCGCAGCGCCCGCGCCCAGCCGAGCAGCGGTGCCAGCGGCGCGGCCAGGGCGACGATCGCCGCATCGAACAGGCGCGACCATTCGATCACCAGCGGCGCCCCGGACTCGTCGCGCTGCACCACATTGACAAGGTGCCCCGCGCGCAGGCCCTGGCGCATCCGCAGCAGGCGCATCCAGCTGTCGGGATCGGCCAGGCCGCCGTGCCAGATGCGCGGGAGGCCAGGCGCGGAGACGATCAGTTCGATCGCGACCGCCAGCAGGAAACAGCCGAGATATCGCCGCCACGGGGCGTCCGGGAGACGCATCCGCCGCTACGCCCCGATCCCTTCCAGCGCCACCACCCGCGCCGGCGCGCCATCCGCCCCGATCAGGCTGAGCGGCGCGCACACCACGAAGCTACGCGGGCCGGGAATGGCACCCAGATTGGCCAGGTATTCGATCAGGATCACGCCCCGCAGCAGCAGACGCTGATGGGTCACATAGTCCTCGGCCGACGCCTCCGGCAGCCCGGCGATGGCATTGCGGATGCAGCGATCCTGCGGGAAATCGAACCCCACCGCACTCGCCCCGGCGGCGTGCAGGACGTCTGCCGCTTCCGGCGTCATCCATGGCGCCTCGGTCCAGAATTGCGGGGTATCGATCCGCCGCTGCCGGTCCCAGCCCGCGCGCACCAGCACGATATCGCCCGGGCGGACATGGGCGGCGGCGCGCGCCATCAGCGCCCCGGAGATCGGGCCGTCCGCGCCGGCCGCGGTGACATCGGCCACCGCGGCGGGACCGATCGTGCGCGAAAGCGGCACCGCATCGGTGGTAACTCCGGCCGGATCGAAATGCCGCGGCGCATCCATATGGGTGAAGGCATGGACCGAGGTCGAGAGCCAGGTGACCTGCGAATGTCCCTGCGCATGCGTGCGGTGCAGATGCTGGTGCGGCTGCCAACGGAAATGATCGGGCAGAATCGGCGTGGAAAGGTCGATCACGGTCGGCATCACGGTTCCCCCGAACGGCACGGGAGCGGTTTTCGCAGGTCGGGCGGGTTTTTCAATCTTCCCCGAGCGACTTGACGCTGGCCGGCGCCGCTGGTCCCCTCCGGCGCGAAACCAACCAGGAAACGCCATGTCCCGCCTTCCCGACATCGAAGCCACCCCGATGACCGACGCCCAGCGCCGGGTTTTCGAGATGATCGCCTCCGGCCCGCGCGGGGTGGTGCAAGGCCCGTTGCGGGTCTGGCTGCACTCCCCGGAGCTGGCCGAGCGCGCCCAGGCGCTGGGCGCGTTCTGCCGCTACGGCACCTCCCTGCCGGCGAAGCTTTCCGAACTTGCGATCCTGGTCACCGGCGCGCATTGGCGCGCGGGGTTCGAATGGCACGTCCACGCCCCGATCGCGATCAAGGCGGGCATCGCGCCGGCCGCGGCCGAGGCGATCCGCGTCGGACGCGATCCCGGCTTCACCGACCCCGCCGAGGCGGCGGTTTACGCGCTGGCCGCCGAGCTCTGGCGGACCCGCGCGGTCAGCGAGGCGACCTACGCCCGCGCCGTCGCCGCCCTGGGGCCGACTGGGGTGGTCGATCTGGTGGCGGTGCTGGGCTATTACGGGTTCATCTCGATGACCATCAACGCCTTCGCGGTGGCGCTGCCCGAAGGCGCGCCCGATCCGTTCGCCTGAGCGACACCTTTCAGGGAGAAAACAGAACATGTCCGCAAGCAATCAATACGCGATCCCCTCGACGATGAAATCCTGGGTGCTGGGCGGCCCCGAGGAGCTGCGCCTGATCGACAAGCCGGTCCCGGAGCCGGGCCGCGCGGAGGTGCTGGTGCGCATCGACGCGGTGGCGATCTGCGCCACCGACATCGAGATTCTCCAGCACGGATTGCCGGCGATGGTGGAGGGCGAATCGCCGTTCAACAAGAACTTCACCATCGGCCACGAGTACATGGGAACGGTGGTGAAGCTGGGGCCCTCGGTCGATGAATTCGCCGTCGGCGACCGGGTGGCGGTGGAGATCCATGCCGGCTGCGGGCGCTGCCCGCGCTGCCGCGAGGGCATGTACACGTCGTGCCTGAACTACGGCTACCCCTCGAAGGGCCACCGCGCCAACGGCTTCACCACCGATGGCGGCTTCGCCGAATATGCGATCAACAACGTCAACACCATGGTCCATGTGCCGGACGAGATGTCCGACGAGGAGGCGACGCTGATCGTCACCGCCGGCACGGCGATGTACGGGCTCGACGTGCTGGGCGGGCTGCTCGCCTCGGAGGCGGTGGTGGTTACCGGACCGGGGCCGATCGGGCTGATGGGGGTGGCGGTGGCCAAGGCGCTGGGCGCCGATCCCGTGATCCTGACCGGCACCCGCGACCGGCGGCTGGAGATGGGCCGCCGGCTGGGCGCTGACGCGGTGGTGAACGTGCGCAGCGAGGATGCGGTGGCGGCGGTGCGGCGCATCACCGGCGGGCGCGGCGTGCAATACGTGCTGGAATGTTCCGGCGCGGCGGAGGCGCTGAACGAGGCCGCGCGGATGGTCACCCGCGGTGGGCGCATCTGCCTGGCCGCCTTCCCCCACGAGCCGGTGACGGTGGATCTGGCGCATATCGTGCGCAACAACATCTATGTGTTCGGCATCCGCGGCGAGGGCCGCAGCGCGACGCATCGCGCCGCCGCGCTGATGAAGCAGAAGCGGTTCGACGCGAAGATGATCCACACCCATACGTTTCCGCTGACCGAACTGCCCACCGCGATCCGCTACGCGCGGGAGCGGATCGAGGACGCGATCAAGGTGGTGGTGAAGATGCGCTGAGGCGCGCCGCCAGGGAGGACACCGGACCCCCGCCCGACGGCGGCGGATCGCGTTCCTCGCGGCGTTCGCTTCCTGCCCCCCTCACCCTCCCGCCAGCGCCATCACCGTCCCCACATCCGCCGCCTCCCCCAGCGCCAGCAGTCGCACGCCCAGCGTCTCCGCTCGCTCCGCCCCCAGCACCGGTGCCGCCAGCGCCCGGAACTTCGCCGCCAGCCGCGCTGCCTGGGCATCCAGGTCCGGGGCCGGCACCCCCGAATCATGCCGTGCCGTCAGCACCCGCCCGTCCCGCAGCCGCAACGCCACCGTGGCATCGGTGTGCGAAAGCTCCGGCCGGAACTCGAACGCCACCCGTCCGCGCAGCGCCACCAGTTCGGGGTCGCGCGCCGTCTCGGCCGAGTAGCTCGCCAGCGCCCCGGTCTCCACCCCCGCCAGCGCCATCGCCGCGGTCTGGCGCAGGCTGAACTTCGCTTCCAGCCCGGTGCGAGGGGCGGCGATGTTGCACACCCGGTCGCAGGCATCGGCAAGGGTGAGGCGGATCTCCTCGATCT
>DAHWNE010000208.1 GCA_027340195.1 Acetobacteraceae bacterium
CAGCCGCTGGATCACCACCCGCATTTTGTGGCTGACCGGGCTGCAACCCGGCTGGAACGAGGGCGCCGACGAGGACACCTTCCTCCGCCACATCTACATCCACGGGACCGCGAATGTGGGGATGCTGGGGCGGCCCGCCTCGCATGGCTGCGTGCAGATGGCGCCGCGCGCGGTGATGGCGCTGTATCGCGCGGTGCCGGTGGGTACGCCCGTGCTGATCACCCCGGGGACGGGCCGAATCGCGGCGATCCCGGGGCCCGGCTATGGCTGATCGTTCCCGGTCAGGCGGGCGCCAGCATGTCCGCGAGCGGTCGTTCCGTCACCCCGGCGGCAGCGATCAGCGCCGCCGGGTTCAGCACCGTGAGCCGCCCTCGGCGAAATCGCAGCATTCCCTCCGCGGCCATGCGGTGCAGGCTGCGGCTGACATGCTCGGGTGAGTGGCCGGTGCTCTCACCGATCACGGCAAGGGTAAGAGGCAGCAGGAACACCTGGCCCGGCGCGGCCGGCAGGGCCCGGGTCAGGCGGAAACACAATGCGACCAGAAGCCGAGCGATGCGGCCCCGCGCGTCATGCTGGACCGTGCTGACCAAGTGTTCATCGGCCCGAGCCGCGTGCAAGGCCTCCAGATGGGCCAGGCGCTTGGCCAGAGCCGGGTCGGAGGCGATCAGCGGCTGCATGCCGCCGCGCGGCAGCGGGCACAACCGGACCGGCGTCAGCGCCACCGCACTGTGCGCGCGAGGGGCCAGCGGGTTGGGTACGAAGCCAAAATAGTCTCCCGGCAGGGCGAACCCCAGCACCACCCGTCCGCCCTCGTCATTGGCGGCGACCAGGGCCACCCAGCCTTCCAGCACGGTGAAACACTCGGCGCATTGGTCTTGCTCGGCGTAGATCGTTGCTCCGGCCGGCAAGCGACGTGACGGGTTCTTGATTAGCGCCACGCGGTCGATTGCCGCATCCGGCAAGGGCGCGCACACCGTGCTGGAGCGTGCCGGGCAGGACAGGCATGACGCTCGCCGGGCGGCAACCTGGTTCAGCGGCACGGGAGGGGCGGATAGCGGGACGTCCATGAGAAGGTCCCCAATGGTCTGGAACGGGGCGGGCCCGTTCAGCGCACCTCGCGGAACAGGATCGATGCGTTGGTGCCGCCGAAGCCGAAGCTGTTGGACAGCGCCACGCGGATGCGTCGTTCCTGCGCCACTTTCGCCACCCGGTCGATCACGCTGTCGCGGCTGGGCGCATCCAGGTTCAGGGTGGGCGGGGCGATACCGTCGCGGATCGCCATGATCGAGAAGATCGCCTCGATCGCACCGGCCGCGCCGAGCAGATGGCCGGTGGCGGATTTGGTGGAGGACATCGCCAGCCCGCGGGCCGCATCGCCAAACAGCCGTTCCACCGCTTCCAGCTCGAGATCGTCGCCGAGCGGGGTGGAGGTGCCGTGCGCATTCACGTACTGCACCTGGTCGGGGGTGAGGTGGCCGTTGCGCAGCGCCGCCTTCATGGAACGATACGCGCCGTCGTGGTGCTCCGCCGGGGCGGTGATGTGGTAGGCGTCGCCGGACATGCCGTAGCCGGCGACTTCGGCGTAGATTTTCGCCCCCCGCTTGCGGGCGTGTTCCAGCTCCTCGAGCACCAGCACCCCGGAGCCCTCACCCATCACGAAGCCGTCGCGGTCCTTGTCCCACGGCCGGGAGGCTTCGGTCGGGCGGTCGTTGAAGCCGGTGGACAGCGCGCGGGAGGCCGCGAAGCCGGCGATGCCGATCTCGCAGACGGTGGCTTCCGCCCCGCCGGCCACCATCACCTCGGCATCACCGAGCTGGATCAGCCGCGCCGCGTCGCCGATGGCATGGACCCCGGTGGCGCAGGCGGTCACCGCGCAGTGGTTCGGTCCCTTGAACCCGTATTTGATCGAGACGTTGCCGGAGGCCAGGTTGGCCAGCGCCGAAGGGATGAAGAACGGCGACAACCGCCGCGCCCGCCCGGCTCCCACCACCAGCGAGGCCTCGTAGATGGTCTGCAAGCCGCCGATGCCGGAGCCGATCATCACCCCGGTGGCGCAGCGGTCATCCTCGGTCTCGGGAGTCCAGCCGGAATCCTCCACCGCCTCGGTGGCGGCGACCAGGGCGAGATGGATGAAGCGATCCATCTTCTTCTGGTCCTTGACCGGAATCCATTCGTTGACATCGAGCCCGCCTTCGGCGCGGGTGCCCGCCGGGACTTGGCCGGCGACCCGGCAGGGGCTGTCCTTGGCGTCGAACGCCGTGATGGCGCCGATGCCCGAATGCGCCTCGGTCAGCCGACGCCAGACATGGGGCACGCCCAGGCCCAGCGGGCTGACGATGCCCATTCCCGTGACCACCACGCGCCGCATGGCTCGCCCTCCGCGTGCGCGCTCAGACCGCTTTCTGTTTTTCGATGTAGTCGATCGCGTCCTTGACGGTGCTGATCTTCTCGGCCGCGTCCTCGGGGATCTCGACGCTGAAGGCTTCCTCGAAAGCCATCACCAACTCGACCGTATCCAGGCTGTCGGCGCCGAGATCGTCGATGAACGAGGCTTCGGGGGTGACTTTCGCCTCCTCGACGCCCAGATGTTCGACCACGATCTTCTTCACCTTGTCGGCGATCTCGCTCATCGGACTGGCAACTCCTGGCTGGTGGGGGCCCCGCTCCGGGGACCTGTGCGGACGGGCCGCGCGCTTGCGACGGCGGCGCTTAGCATGGTTGCGGCGTGGCGCCAACGCCGCCTGGGCTTTGCCTTCAGGGCATCGCCATCCCGCCGTTCACGTGCAGGGTGGCGCCGGTGACCCAGCCGGCCTCCTCGGAGGCGAGATAGACCACCGCGGCGGCGATGTCTTCCGGCGCGCCCAGCCGGCCGAGCGGGATCGCCCCGCCGATGCGCGCCTTCTGTTGTTCCGACAGCTTGTCGGTCATCGGCGTGACCACGAATCCGGGGGCGACGGCGTTCACGGTGATCCCGCGCGAGCCTACTTCCTGCGCCAGTGCCTTGGTCATGCCGAGCAGCCCGGCCTTGGCGGCAGCGTAGTTGGCCTGGCCCGGGTTGCCGGTGGAACCCACCACCGAGCCGATGCTGATGATCCGCCCGGCCCGTCGGCGCACCATGCCGCGCAGCGCGGCGCGGGCCATCCGGAACGGGGCGGAGAGATCGACCTCCAGCACTGCCTGCCAGTCGGTGTCGGTCATGCGCAGCGCCAGCATGTCGCGGGTCAGGCCGGCATTGTTGACCAGGATGGCGAGCGGCCCGGCGGCAGCCTCGGCCGCGGCCACCAGCGCGTCCGCGGCGGCCGGGTCCGCGAGATCGGCCGGGCAGACATGGGCGCGTTCGCCGAGCCCGGCGGCAAGCGCGTTGAGAGCGTCGCGCCGCGTGCCCGAAAGCGCCACAATCGCCCCCTGGGCGTGCAGCGCGCGGGCGATGGCCGCGCCGATACCGCCAGAGGCGCCGGTGACCAGCGCGGTTTTGCCGTCGAGACGGAACATGCGGACCTCCCGGGTCGCCTACAGGGCCTTGAGCACCGCCTCGACCTCGGCCGGGGTGCCGGCGGCGGCCACCGCGGCGTCCGGGGCGATGCGGCGGATCAGCCCGCCCAGAACCTTGCCGGCGCCCAGTTCGACGAAGCTGTCGATGCCCATCGCCGTCATCGCCGCCACGCTTTCGCGCCAGCGCACGGTGGCGGTCACCTGGCGGACCAGCAGGTCGCGGATCTCGTCGGGGTCGGTGGCCTTGGCGGCGGAGGCATTGGCCACCACCGGGACCGCCGGCGGGCGGGGCGGGGTCTCGGTCAGGGCCTCGGCCATCACCGCGGCTGCGGGGGCCATCAGCGCGCAATGGAACGGTGCCGAGACCGGCAACAGCATGGCGCGGCGGATGCCGCGGGCGCGGGCGATCTCCACCGCGCGTTCCACTGCCGTGCGATGGCCGGACACCACCACCTGGCCGCCGCCATTGTCGTTGGCGGGGTCGATCACCTCCCGCGTCGGCGGGTCCGAGTCGGGGACCGGGGCGGCGGCCGCGCAGATCTCGGCGGCCTGGTCCGGCTCCACCCCCAGTAGGGCGGCCATCGCCCCGAGGCCGGGGGGGACCGCGCGCTGCATCGCCTCCCCGCGCCGACGCAGCAGGGCGGCGGCGGTGGCGATGTCGAAGGCGCCGGCGGCGGCCAGCGCCGCGTATTCGCCGAGCGAGTGCCCGGCCACCAGCGCGGCCTTCTCGCGCAACGTGAACCCGCCCTCCGATTCGAGCACCCGGAGCGCGGCCAGCGAAACCGCCATCAACGCCGGCTGGGCGTTGGCGGTGAGGGTGAGCTCCTCGGCCGGCCCCTCGAACATCAGCTTGGAGAGCTTCTGCTTGAGAGTCTCGTCCACTTCCTCGAAGACCGCGCGGGCGGCGGCGAAGGCGGCGGCGAGGTCGCGGCCCATTCCGACCGCCTGGCTGCCCTGGCCGGGAAAGACGAACGCATGGACGGGCATGGGCGGGTTCCGCGTCGTGAAGGTGCGGCGGGGTAATCGGCCGGTCAGGTGGTGTCAATCTTGGGGGAGCGGCCGTACGGAGGTCGCGCAAGCGCATCTCTTTCACCAACCGGTCTTGCAGCGTCTGGTTCGCCCGCTCCACCCGACCCTTGGCCGGCGGCGTCAGCGCATGGATCAAACCGATCTCCAGC
This sequence comes from Acetobacteraceae bacterium, assembly GCA_027340195.1. Taxonomy (GTDB): domain Bacteria; phylum Pseudomonadota; class Alphaproteobacteria; order Acetobacterales; family Acetobacteraceae; genus JAJZVS01. The sequence goes on from DAHWNE010000208.1 coordinate 4,671, forward strand.
CGCGCCACCACCCGGCCGAACTCGGTCTTGCTGTCGCCCTCCTTGGCATTGACCCGGCAAATGCGGTGCCGGTCGGAGTAGATCGCCAGCGGCCCGCCGTGGGTCGGCACATGCTCCCGAAGCGTCTCCGGATAGGCTTTGAACAACTCGAACGGGCCAAAACGCAGTCCGGTCAGCCGGCCGGTCGCGTCATCGATGAACACGATCAGCGTGCAGCGCGGAGCGCGCCGCGATCGGCGGCCGGCCACCCTTCGGCCGCAGACGCGGCGGAGGGAGGGAGGGCTCGAGGATCGACCAGAGGCTGTCGGAAATTTGCGGCGCCCGCATGACCCTTCATGAAGCGAATTGAATCAGGATACGAGGGGTTTTGAAAGGGACTCTTGGTAAAGTAGGCCAGAGGGAACATTCTTGTGTCGGGGCAAAAATCCGCACACCCTTTCCTCCTTGCCATATCCCGATCTACGCTGCAGCGAACCCGGCGGGAGGAACGCCATGCTGACCCCAGCGCAGATCGACACCTACCATCGCACCGGCGCCATCGTCGTGCCCGACGTGCTGTCGGCGGCCGAGGTGGCCGAATTGTCGGGCGTGACCGATGATTTCGTTGCCCGCGCGCGCGGCCTGACCGGCCATACCGACATCTACGATCTCGAGGACAGCCACACCCCCGAGGCGCCGCGGGTGCGACGGATCAAGGCGCCGCATCTGCACCACCCGGCCTATGCCGCGCTGGCGCGCCATCCGCGCATCCTGGCGGTGTTGGCCGCGCTGTGGGGGCCCGATATCCGCTTCGACACCGCCAAGCTCAACATGAAATGCGCCGGCTTCGGCGCCGCGGTGGAATGGCACCAGGACTGGGCGTTCTACCCGCACACCAACGACAGCTTGGCCGCGGTCGGGGTGATGATGGACGACATGGCGATGGAGAACGGCCCGCTGCTGGTGGTGCCCGGCTCGCATACCGGCCCGACCTTCGATCATCATGCGGGCGGCGTGTTCTGCGGCGCGATGGACCCGGCGCGGCGGGATGTGGACTACGAGGCAGCGGTGCCGCTGACCGGGCGGGCCGGCTCGATCACCGTGCATCACGTGCGCGCGGTGCATGGCTCGGCGCCGAACCTGTCCGACCGCGACCGCCGGCTGCTGCTGTTCCAGTTCCGCGCCGCCGATGCCTGGCCACTGCTGGGCTTTCCGGCCGGCATCGAGGCGTTCGACGCGCTGATGGTCGCGGGCCAGCCGCGCGCGCCACGGCTGGCGCCGGCGCCGGTGCGCCTGCCGCTGCCGCCGGCGGCACGGCAGGGTTCGCTCTACGAGAACCAGAAAGGCATGGCCAACCGCTATTTCACGGCCCGCGCGGCATGAGCGCGATCCCGCCGCCGGAACCGCTGTTCGACCGCTTCCCCACCCTGCCCCCCGGCGCGGCGCCGGCGGAGCCGATGCTGTACGATGCCTCGGTGGGCGCGCTGCGCCAGCACAGCGTCAATTTCATCGCCAAGCGGATGACGGACATGATGTTCGTCTCCGGCCTCGATCAGCTCACCGCGCGCGCCCATCTGCGGCTGCGCGCCGCTGCCGCCCCGGCCGGGCTCGCCGCGCGCCCGCTGCCCGACGCCGGGGTGCAGGCGGCGCTGGACGCCGCGGCGGAGGAGGAGCGGCTGAACATCGAGGCCGATCCCGCCCGCCGCGCGGTGACGGTGCGCTGGCAGGATGCCGCCTTCGGCACGCTGTCCGGCACCGCCATCGCCCCGCCCGGCTGGGGCGGCGTGCTGCTCGGCCCGCACCCGGCGCCGCGGTTCGACCCGGCACCCATTCCGCGCGCGCCCGGCACGCCGGGGGCCGACTGGCCGCTGGGCGATGCGGTCGCGCCCCCCCGCCCCGACCCGGCGCTGGCGGGGGCGGCGGATGCGCTGTTCGCCGCCTGCCCCGGCCTCTACGGCGTGCTGGCCGCTCGGCCCATGATCCCGGAGAACGCGCCCTCGGCCTGGACAACCGGTGGCGGAGCCTGCATGATCGACGCCAC
>DAHWNE010000230.1 GCA_027340195.1 Acetobacteraceae bacterium
CCTTGCGAGATTTCCGCTTGATAAGGGGTGTAGGCGGTGTACCAGGCCGGGTTCTCCAACACGTTGCGGCGCAGCACCGCGGGCATGACGGTGCCGTGATACCCCATGCCCAGAAGCGGCTGGCGGGTACCGTTGGCAGCGGCCAACCCACGCAGTTCGGCCAGCGCGGCAGCCTCCTCGATCGGCGACGGCAGGTCGGGGGGCGCGGCCAGGCGAATATCGGCCGGGATCGTCTCCGCGATCAGCGCGTCGAGCGAGGCGGCGCCGACCGCCTCCAGCATCCGCGCCTGATCGGCGGCCGAGGTGGCGATGTGACGGGCGGCGAATCCGGCGCTCATGCCTCGGACTCCGACAGGAAGGCGGCGTAGGCGTCGGCGTCCATCAGCGCGTCCAGCGTCGCCGGGTCGTCGATTTCGAGACGGAACAGCCAGCCCTCCCCCTCGGCGTCGCCGTTGATGACGGCCGGGTCGTCCACTACCGCCTGGTTGGTTTCGACCACCTTGCCGGCGAGCGGGGCGAACACGTCGGAGGCGGCCTTGACGGATTCCACCACCGCGCAGGCCTCGCCTGCCTCCACCACTCGGTCGATCGCGGGCAGTTCGACGAACACCAGGTCCCCCAGCGCCTCCTGCGCGTGGTCGGTGATGCCGACGGTGGCGATGTCGCCGTCGAGGCGCACCCATTCGTGGTCGCGCGAGTAGCGGATGTCGGGGCTGGGCATGGAGGGCTCCTGGGGCAAGATCCCGGAAAGGGATCAGGCGTAGCGATGGGGGATGAAGGGCAGGGAGGTGACGCGGGCCGGGACCGGCGTGCCGCGCAGGCCGAGGGCGACCGCGGTGCCGGGGGCAGCGAGGGCGGCGGGCACGTAGCCCATGGCAATGGGGGCCCCGAGGCTGGGGGAATGAAGGCCGGAGGTGACGATGCCGACCGCTTGACCGGACGGGTCCAGGATCGGCGCCCCTGCGCGTACCGGGGCGCGGCCCTCCGGGCGGAGGCCGACGCGGCGGCGGGCGGGGCCCGTTCGCAGCAGATCGCGCAGCCGCGCCCCGCCCGGGAAGTCCCATGTTGCGCGGCGGCGCTTGCCGATGGTCCAGGCGAGGCCGGCCGTGATCACGTCGGTGGCGGCGTCGATATCCGCGCCGTGCAGGCAGAGACCGGCCTCGAGGCGAAGTGAGTCGCGGGCCCCGAGCCCGGCCGGGGCGACCTCCGGCTCCGCGAGCAGCGCGTCGGCGACGGTGACGGCGGCGGCAGCCGGAATGGAGAGTTCGAACCCGTCCTCGCCGGTATAGCCGGAGCGGGCGATCAGCGCCTCGGTGCCGAGGAGGGGGAAGCGGCCGATGCCCTGGAACGGCAGCGCCACCGCCGCGGCGCAGAACCGGGCGAGGGCGGCGGCGGCGCGCGGTCCCTGCAGGGCGAGCAGCGCGCGGTCGGCGAGCGGGGAAAGGGTAATGCGATCGGGCAGGGCAGCGGCGATATGGGAGAAATCGCCAGCCTTGTTGGCGGCGTTGACCACCAGCAGCAGTCGGTCGGGGGCGAGGGCGGCGACCATCAGGTCGTCGATGATGCCACCTGCCTCGTTGGTGAGCAGGGTGTAGCGCTGCCGGCCGGGCGCGAGACCGGCGATGTCGCCGGTGACCAGGGCTTCGAGCGCCGTCGCCGCCCCTGGCCCGGCGAGGATCGCCTGGCCCATATGCGAGACGTCGAACAGGGCGGCGGCCGCGCGGCAGTGCAGGTGCTCGGCCAGAACGCCGCCGCGGCAGCGCGCGGCCAGCGCGCCTTCGGGCGCATAGTGCACGGGAAGGGCGTAGCCGGCGAAGGCGACCATGCGCCCGCCATGGGCGCGGTGCCAGGCGTCGAGCGGGAGCGGGATGGGCTGGGTCACGCGGAACTCCGTCGGCGGGTCCTCCGCCGGGCCGATGCCCGAGCGGTTGACCCCCCTCTGTCGCGTGACCTGAGAGATTCGGACCCTTGGGTCCTTACTCCGTCGGTGCGGGCGGGATGGCCCGGCTTTCCAGAGGTCCCGAGTCCGGCGCGGTCCGTTTGCCTGAGCGTTTCCGGGGGCCGGTTGCGCCTTCGGCGGCGGGGAGGTTCCCGCTCTCTCCCGCGCCGGGGGCGGGACGAAGTGGTTATGGGGGATTCGGGTTGGGCCGGCAAGCGGAATGTCGGCTGGCGGCAACGATGGCAAGGGCTTGATCGCCGGTCCGGTGTTCCCATCTATTGGGGTATAAAAAGAACAAAGGCGTTGCTGAAGCGCGCGGAAAGCGGGCAGGGGGCGTGTGACTTGCCGGCATCTGGCGCCGGGCGGATAGGCGCACGACCATGCTCCCCGCGCCCGCCCTGATCGTCGCCGGCCCGACCGCGAGCGGTAAATCCGCCCTCGCCTTGGCGTTGGCCGCGCGCCTGCCGGGTACGATCATCAACGCCGACGCGATGCAGCTCTATCGCGAGCTGCGCATCCTGACCGCGCGGCCGACGCCTGAGGACGAGGCCGCGGTTCCGCACGCGCTTTACGGGGTGCGCGAGGTCGCCCTGCCGGCCAGCGCCGCTTGGTGGCGCGGCGCGGCGCTGGCCGAGATGGCCGCGGCGCGGGCAGCCGGGCGGGTGCCGATCTTGTGCGGCGGGTCGGGTCTCTATCTGCACGCGCTGACCCATGGGATGTCGGCGATCCCGGACCCGGGGCCGACGGCGCGCGCCGAGGCACGGGCGCTGCTGGCTTCACTCGGTCCGGCCGGGCTGCACGCCAGGCTGGCTGCGGTCGATCCCGCCACCGCGGCAGGGCTTCGCCCGAGTGACGGGCAGCGCTTGGCCCGCGCCTGGGAAGTCTGGCGTGGCACCGGGGTTGGGCTGGTCGGCTGGCGCGCAAGTGGCCCCGGCATCCCGCCGGAGGGCTGGGGCTTCGCCGCGATCGTGCTGGACCCGCCGCGCGCGGCCTTGCGCGAGGCCGCCGCCTCCCGCTTCGCGGCGATGCTGGCGGCGGGCGCGCTGGCAGAGGTGCGGGCGCTGCTCGCGCTCGGGCTCGATCCCACGGTCCCGGCGCTGCGCGCGCATGGGGTGCCGGAACTGGCGGCGCATCTGCGCGACGAGATCGGGCTGGCCGAGGCGGCAGCGCGCGCGGTGGCCGCGACCGGGCGCTACGTGAAACGCCAAGCGACCTGGCTGCGCCACCACGCGCTGGCCCCGGAGGCACGCACGCATAGGATATATGCGCGAATCACAGATGGGACGCAATTTTCGGAAAGATTGCCTGCGGCAATCGAACAGTTTCTGTGTTCGGCGGCTTGACGCAACGCAACATGGGCCTTATGCGTGCGGACCCGCCGCGCCTCGGCGGAGCAGTCACGGAGACACGCGATGCCCGCCGCCCCGCAGCACCCTGAACCCTTGCAGTCCGGCGCGGAGGTCCTTCTGCGCGCGCTCAAGGACCAGGGCGTGGAGGTCGTGTTCGGCTATCCCGGCGGCGCCGTCTTGCCGATCTACGACGCGATCTTCAATCAGAACGCGATCCGCCACATCCTGGTGCGCCACGAGCAGGCCGCGGTCCACGCCGCCGAGGGTTACGCGCGCTCCACCGGCAAGGTGGGGGTGGTGCTGGTCACCTCCGGCCCTGGCGCCACCAACGCGGTCACGGGACTGCTCGACGCGCTGATGGATTCCGTCCCGGTGGTGTGCCTAACCGGGCAGGTGCCGACGCATTTGATCGGCAACGACGCGTTCCAGGAAGCCGACACCACCGGCATCACCCGCCCCGCCACCAAGCACAATTATCTGGTGAAGCGCTCGGAGGACCTCGCCCGCGTGGTCCACGAGGCGTTCTACATCGCGCGTTCGGGCCGGCCCGGGCCGGTGGTGATCGACCTGCCGAAGGACATCTTGATCGGCAAGGCGGCCTATGCCGGGCCGGTGGACACGCATCGCAGCTACCGCCCGCGCACCGAGCCCGACCCGGCGCAGATCGCGCGCGCGGTGGCGCTGCTGAAGGGGGCCAAGCGGCCGGTGATCTACACCGGCGGCGGCGTGGTGAACGCGGGGCCGGACGCGGCGGCGGCGTTGACCCGCTTCGTGCGCATGACCGGGTTTCCTTGCACCAACACCTTGATGGGTCTGGGCGCGTTTCCGGCGTCCGACCCGCAGTTCCTCGGCATGTTGGGGATGCACGGGACGTACGAGGCCAATCTGGCGATGCATGGCGCGGACGTGCTGCTGGCGATCGGCGCGCGGTTCGACGACCGGGTGACCGGGCGGCTCAATGCCTTCTGCCCCGATGCGAGGAAGATCCATATTGATATCGATCCATCCAGCATCAACAAGACGGTGCCGGTGGATGTCGCGGTGATCGGCGATGCCGGCCGCGCGATCGCGGCGTTGACCGCGGCGTGGGAGGCGGACGCAACGGAGCCGGATCGCGCCGCGCTGGCGGCCTGGTGGCGCCAGATCGATCTCTGGCGGCAAAAGCAGAGCCTGCGCTACATCCAGGACACCGCGCCCAGTGCCGTCATCAAGCCGCAATACGCGATCCGCCGGCTATGGGAGCTGACGCAGGCGCAGGCGAAGGACGTGTTCATCACCACCGAGGTCGGCCAGCACCAGATGTGGGCGGCACAACATTTCGGCTTCGAGCGGCCGAACCGGTGGATGACGAGTGGCGGTCTCGGGACCATGGGCTACGGGCTGCCGGCGGCGATGGGGGTGCAGATCGCGCACCCCGAGGCGTTGGTGATCGACATCGCCGGCGAGGCGTCGATTCTGATGAACATCCAGGAAATGGGCACCCTGGCGCAGTACCGGCTGCCGGTGAAAGTGTTCATCCTGAACAACCAATACATGGGCATGATCCGCCAGTGGCAGGAGCTGCTGCACGGCTCACGCTATTCCGAGAGCTACTCGAACGCCCTGCCGGATTTCGTAAAACTGGCGGAGAGTTTCCACGCCACCGGGCTGCGGGCGGAGAACTACGGGCAGCTCGATGACGTGATCGGGCGGATGCTGGCCTCCGACCGCGCGGTGATCGCCGATATCGCGGTCGATCCGAAGGAGAACTGCTTCCCGATGATCCCGTCCGGGGCGGCGCATAACGAGATGATCCTGGGGGTGGAGGGCGAGGGCGAAGCGCGCGGGATCACCGACGAAGGCCTGGTGCTGGTGTAGCGCGATGCCGGGACCCGACAACAATCATCTGCGCTCGGCCACCATCTCGGTGCTGGTCGATAACGAATCCGGCGTGCTGGCGCGCGTGATCGGGCTGTTTTCCGGGCGCGGCTACAATATCGACAGCCTGACGGTGGCGCCTGTCGACGACGCGCGCGGACGCTCGCGGATCAACGTGGTCACCTCGGGCACCGAGATGGTGATCGAGCAGATCAAGGCGCAACTCGACCGGCTGGTGCCGGTACACCGCGTCGCCGATCTCACCCGCGAAGGCCCGCATATCGCGCGCGAGATGGCGCTGGTGAAGGTGCTCGGCACCGGCGAAAAGCGCGTGGAAGCGCTGCGCATCGCTGAGACCTTCCGCGCCCGCGTGGTGGATACCACGACCGAGAGCTTCGTCTTCGAGCTGACCGGGGCTACCGAAAAGCTGGATGCGTTCATCGATCTGATGCATCCGCTCGGACTGGCCGAGGTTTCCCGCACTGGCGTTGCCGCACTGGCCCGCGGCATCCGTACCATCTGACCTCATCGCAACCGAAGGACTTCCGCCCATGCGTGTCTATTACGATCGCGACGCCGACGTGAACCTGATCAAAGGCAAGCGCGTCGCCATCATCGGCTACGGCTCCCAGGGCCACGCCCATGCCAATAACCTCAAGGACAGCGGCGTGAAGGAACTTGCCGTCGGCCTGCGCCCCGGATCCGCCGGCGTCGCCAAGGCCGAAGCCGCCGGGTTGAAAGTGATGGACCCGGCGGACTGCGCCAAATGGGCCGACGTGGTCATGGTGCTGACCCCGGACGAGGGCCAGGGCGATCTGTATCGGGAAAAGCTCGGCCCCAACATGAAGCCGGGCGCCGCGCTCGCCTTCGCGCACGGGCTCAACGTGCATTTCAACCTGCTCGACCCGCGGCCCGATATCGACGTGTTCATGATCGCCCCCAAGGGTCCCGGCCACACCGTGCGCAGCGAATATCAGCGCGGCGGCGGCGTGCCCTGCCTGGTCGCGGTGGCGCAGAACCCGTCCGGCAACGCGCTGGAAATCGCGCTCTCCTACGCCTCGGCGATCGGCGGCGGGCGCGCCGGCATCATCGAGACCACCTTCAAGGAAGAGTGCGAGACAGACCTGTTCGGCGAGCAGGTGGTGCTGTGCGGCGGACTGGTCGAGCTCATCAAGGGCGGCTTCGAGACCCTGGTGGAGGCCGGATACGCCCCGGAAATGGCCTATTTCGAGTGCCTGCACGAGGTGAAGCTGATCGTCGATCTGATCTATGAAGGCGGCATCGCCAACATGAACTACTCGATCAGCAATACCGCCGAATATGGCGAATATGTCTCCGGCCCGCGGATCGTGACCGACGCCACCAAGGCGGAGATGAAGCGGGTGCTGGCCGATATCCAATCGGGCAAGTTCGCGCGCGACTGGATGCTGGAGAACAAGGTCAACCAGACCAGCTTCAAGGCGATGCGCGCGAAGATGGCGGGCCATCCCGTGGAGCAGATCGGCGAGAAGCTGCGCGCCATGATGCCCTGGATCGCCAAGCACGCGCTGGTCGATAAGGCGCGGAACTGACCGCGGCGTGACTTCCTCCGGCGTGGCGGCTAATCCGCCCGCTACGCCGGAGGCTTCCATGCGCGTCCTGTTCGTCATCCACGAGTTGGCTCTCAACGGCGCGGTCACCGCGCTGCTGGCGCAGGTCCGTGCCCTCACCGCCGCCGGCGCGCGGGTCAGCGTGCTTACCCCCACGCTTTCCGGCGACGCCGCCGCGCTCAGCGCCGAATTCGCCGCCGCCGGCGCCCGTCTTATCACCAGCGCCGATACCGCTGATCACGACATCGCCGTGGGCTGCACCGTGTTCGCCGCGGACGCGCTGGCCGCTGTGGCCGGGCGCCTGCCGTTCGTGTGGTGGATCCACGAGGGCATGGCCGGGGTCCGCCACGTGCTCGGCCACGCCGAGGGGATGCGCCTGCTGGGCGCGGCCGCACGGCTGGTCTTCCCCGCCCGCGCCACGGTGGAGCAGGTCTGGGCCGGGCTGCTGCTCGGGCTGCCGCCGGGACGGGTGGAAGTGATCCCGGCGTTGGTTCCCCCGCCCGCGCCCGGCCCCGCGGCGGCCAAGTCACCGGGGCGGCTGCGGGTGCTCTGCGTCGGTTCGGTCTATCCGCGCAAGCGCCAGGCCGACCTAGTTGCCGCCGTCGCCGCTCTCGGTCCGGCCGCGCCGGTGGAATGCGTCTTCGCCGGGTCCCTGGTGCGCCTCGATCCGCCCGGTGAGGCCCTGGCCGCGGCGGATCCCGAACGGTTCCGCTTTCCCGGCGGGCAGGCGCCGGAGGCGTTGCAGGCGCTCTATCGCTCGGCCGACATCTTCGCCTTGCCTTCTGGCGAGGAAAGCCTGCCGATCGCCCCGATCGAGGCTGCCTGGCACCGGCTGCCCCTGATCCTCAGTGACCTGCCCGGTCACGCCGGGCTGTGGCGGCACGGGCTGACCGCCCTGCTGCACCCGCCCGGTGACGTGGAACTGCTCGCCTTCTCGCTCAAAGCGCTGATCGAGAGTCCGCGGCTGCGCGCCCGCCTGGGGGCGGCGGCGCGGACGGTGGCGGACCGGTTCGGCCCGGCGCGCACCACCGCCCTGTTCTCCGCCATGCTGGCCGAGGTGCTGGCGGCACGCACGGCATGAGCCCGTCGCCCCCAATCGGCATCATCGCCGGCGGCGGCTGGCTGCCCGCGGCGCTCGCCGCCGCCCTCGCCGCCGAGGGCCGCGGCCTGTTCCTGGTCGGCATCGAGGGCCACGCCGACCCCGCGGCGCTCGCGCCC
>DAHWNE010000259.1 GCA_027340195.1 Acetobacteraceae bacterium
CCGTCATCGTCGGGCCAGTGCTCCAGTCCGACCGGTGGTTGCTCCGGGGCGCTCACGATTCTACTCGCTTCATCCAGTGGGTTGCAGGCCCAGTTGCCTCTCGGCGAGGATTCCCTGTCTCGGAAGAGCTCGAATGATGAGGGCTGCAATCTGCGAGTGAACCGACGCCTCTCGTGCCGCCCCGACGAAACGGTAGCCGCCGACTCGCGTCGACAGCAACATCGGAGTCGCCCGCTACGCCCCAATCGCCGCAGTCGGCGCGCGCCCCTGCCAAACGCGCGCAGGAGCGACCGGCTCGTGACTCCGACCTACTGTGGCCCCTGCTGGGCAGCGCGTTGGCCGTTCGGCGTCGGCCGCAGCGTCCTTGTTGTCGGCCCAGGGTCCTATCAGCCATTTGCCGGACAGACGGGCTAACGGACGGCGGCCACTTTTGCCCTCGCGACTCTCGGTCTGGCTTGCATCCGTCTCATCGCCGAGGCCAACAAAATCCTTCTTCCCTGCGAATCCATTACCCAGAGCGGAAATAATACAAGGGCGTTAGAACTTCATCCTTGAAACAAGGACAAAAGATGCCCGAGCCAGGGGCGGCCGGAATCAGAGATCGATCCACGACAGATGCCCGCCCTTGCCGGCGCCGGTATCCAGCAGCACCGCCTCCCCGCCCGCCGCGCCGCGCTTGCGCCAGGGCCGTCCATCCGTGCTGCGCTGGTCGTGCCCGCAATAGACCGTGAGGCCGCGCGGAATCCGGTCGATCCAGCGCAGGGAGCGTTCGGGAAACCCGTCCGGCTGGGTGTGGCCGGTCGGCTCGCCGTACAGGGCCCGCGCCGCCACCCCTCCCGGGCGGCCGGGCGGCAGCGGCTTCGACGGGCCGTCCAACATCGCGGTATGGAACCCGGCATGGACGAACAGCGCATCGCCGCGCCGCAGCCACAGCGGCGCCGCCGCCAGCGCCGCCGCCACCCGCGCCGCCAGCGCCGGGGTGAGCTGCGCAAGGGTGCGCGCGAGTTCGCCCTCCACCCGCGGCAGGGTGCCGGCGAGGGCGCGGGCCAGCCGGTGGTCGTGATTGCCGAGCAGGAACAGCCCACGCCCGGCGTCCTGCCGGTCGAGCATCAGGCTCAGCACCGCCGCCGAATCCGGGCCGTGATCGACCAGATCGCCCAGCTGGATCACGAACCGGTCGGTCGCCAGCGCATAGCGGAAGGCGCCGACATCGCCGTGGACATCACCGATGATCCGCAGGTCCACGCCGTCCGGGATGAGGGCGGTCATCGGTGCAGCGCGGCGAACGCGGCGAGCGCGCGGGCCCGGCCGGCGGCCAGATCGACGATCGGCGCGGGATAGCAGGCGGGCGGACGCGGCGCCTCCCACGGCGCATGGATCCGGGCGTCCGGCAGCGCGGCGAGTTCCGGCACCCAGCGGCGGATATAGGCGCCGCCGGGGTCGAACTTCCGCCCCTGCAGCACCGGGTTGAAGATGCGGAAATACGGCGCCGCATCCGCCCCGCATCCGGCCACCCACTGCCAGGAGGCGCTGTTGGCGGCCAGATCCGCATCCACCAGCGTGTCGTGGAACCAGGCCGCTCCGACCTGCCAGGGGATCAGCAGGTGCTTGACCAGGCACGAAGCGGCCACCATCCGCACCCGGTTGTGCATCCACCCGGTGTGCCAAAGTTCGCGCATCCCGGCATCGACCAGCGGGATGCCGGTGCGCCCCTGCCGCCAGGCGGCGAGGGCGGTCGGGTCCTCCCGCCAGGGGAAGGCGGCGAACTCGGCGCGCAGCGGGCGCTCCGGCAGCTCGGGATGGTGCCAGAGCTGGTGCAGGGCGAAGTCGCGCCACAGCAACTCGGCGCGGAACTTGTCGGCGCCCGGATGGTCGGGCGGGATGGCGTGCCACAGGCGGGAGAGCGAGATCTCGCCGAAATGCAGATGCGGCGACAGGCGGGAGGTGGCCGGCAGGTCCGGCCGGTCGCGGGCGGCGGCATAGCCGGCCAGCGCGGTGTCGCGGAAACGGGCGAAGCGGGCTTCGGCGGCGGCTTCCCCGGGGGTCCAGGTCTCGCGCAGGCCCTGGGCCCAGTCGGGGGCGGTGGGCAGCAGCCGCCAGGAGGGGAGCGGATCGGACTCGGGCAGGCGCGCCGGGGCAGGGATCTGCGCCGGCGCCGGCTGCGGCGGGCGCAGCTGGGCCGCCAGCGCCGCGGCGGCGCGGGCGAACGGGGTGTACACGGCGAACCCGGTGCCGGCCCCGGTGCGCGCCGCGTCGGGCGGCAGCAGCGTGTGGGTGCGGAAGCGGCGGAACGGGATGCCCGCTTCGGCCAGCGCCGCGGCCGCGTCGGTATCCTGGGCGCGCGCCTGGGGCTCGATCCCCTGGCCGGCATGGACGGCGACCGCGCCGACCTCGCGCGCGAGACCCACCAGGGTGGGAACGGCGGGGCCGCGGCGAAGGATCAGCGCCGTGCCGGCGGCGGCGAGCGTGTCGCCGAGCGCGGCCAGGGCATGGTGCAGCCACCAGCGCGAGGCGCCGCCGGGCGCATGCGGGGCCTCGGGGTCAAGAATAAAGACCGGCAACACCGGGTGGCCGGTTTCCAGCGCGGCGGCGAGAGCCGGGTGGTCGGCGCGGCGCAGGTCGTTGCGGTACCACAGTATGACGGGAGCGGCGGCGGCCATGGCCAGGAAATGACCACCGCGCGGCCGGATGCAAGGGGCGGGTTACAGCGCCGGCGCGAATCGATCCCTCGTCGCCGGGACGGCGCTCTCGATGTCGCGCGCGGCCGCCCCGCCACACCCGCGCGCGACACCGTCGGCCGAACGGGCCGACCCGATCAGGCCGCGCGCTGCAACAGGATGCCGCGCGCCTGGCGGAATACGGCTTCCATCTGCTCGGCCGGGACGGCGCCGGAGAACAGGAAATACCCGTCGAGGAAGAACGAGGGCACGCCGCTGACGCCGGAGGCGCGCGCCTCGGCGTCGGCCGCGCGAACGGCGTCGGCTTCGGCGTCGGAGGCGAGGAAGCTCGCGGCGGCGGCGCGATCGAGCCCGGCTTCGGCGGCGCAGTCGGCCAGGACGCCGGCATCGCCGGTGTCGCGGCCGGCGACGAAATAGGCGTGGAAGACGGCCTCCATGGCCGCGTCCTGGACGGCCGGCCCGCCCTGCAGGAAGGCCCAGCGGATCAGGCGATGGGCGGCGATGGTGTTCGGGGTGCGCGCCTGGCGGTCGAGGGCGAAGGCCAGGCCGACGCCGGCGGCGGCTTCGCTGACCCGGGCATCGAGGGCGGCGGAGCGCTCGGCGGAGCCGAATTTGGCGGCGCGATAGGCGGCGCGGGCGACACCCTCCGGGGGCATGTCGGGATTGAGCTGGAACGGGTTCCAGCGGACCGAGAAGCTCAGCCCCTCGGCGCCGAGGCGGGCAAGGGCGCGTTCCAGCTGACGCTTGCCGATATAGCACCAGGGGCAGATGGCGTCGGAGACGATGTCGATGCGGGTGCCGGGGGAGGGTTGGGTCATGGGGGCGCTCCTGTCGGCAGGATGATGGCGGGGGACGCGCGGCGGCGCCAGGGGGTGCCCGCGCTCGCTTGACCCCACCCGCGCCCCCGGCGACACAACCGGCGGGAGATCACCATGCTGTCGTTCCAGGATGCCCCGGCCGCGCTGCCGCCGGACCAGCGAATCTACGCCATCGGCGACATCCACGGCTGCGCCGACCGGCTCGCCGCGCTGCACGCCGCCATCGCCGACGACCTCGCCCGCCGCCCGATCGCCCACCCGCTGGTGGTGCATATCGGCGACTATGTCGATCGCGGCGCCGACAGCGCGGGCGTGATCGCCCGGCTGCTGCGGCCCGGCCTGCTGCCCGGCATCCCGGTGGTCAACCTGATGGGCAACCACGAACACACCATGCGCGAGGCGCTGCGCGGCGAACGCGCGGCGGCCACCGACTGGCTGTTCGCCGGCGGACGCCCGACCCTGGAAAGCTACGGGCTGGACCCGGACGGCCCGCGCGCGGCCTGGGACGCGATCCCCTCGGCGCATCGGGATTTCCTCGACGGGCTCACGCTGTCGCACCGGGCGGGCGGCTATCTGTTCGTCCATGCCGGGGTACGCCCCGGGGTGGCGCTGGACGCGCAACTGCCGGAGGACCTGCTGCGCATCCGCCAGCCCTTCCTCTACACCGCGCAGGACCTGGGCGCGGTGGTGGTCCACGGGCACACGCCGGTGAAGGCTCCGCAGATCCACCCCAACCGCATCGCCATCGACACCGGCGCGGTCTTCGGCGGCCCGCTGACGGCGGCGGTGCTGGAAGGCGCGCTGGTGGGGTTCCTCTACGCCTGAACCTCGGCCTCCGGCGCCGGCCGGCCGCGGATCATGTCGGCCGCCTTCTCCGCGATCATCATGGTCGAGGCATACGTGTTCGCCGACGGCATCGACGGCATCACCGAGGCGTCCACCACGCGCAGCCCCTCCATCCCATGCACGCGCAGCCGGTCATCGACCACCGCGGTCGGATCCGTCGGCGGCCCCATGCGCGCGGTGCCGATCAGATGATACGCGGTCGAGCCGATCCGGTGGGCGAACTCCATCAGCCCGGCATCGTCGCGCACCGCGTCCCCGGGCAGGGATTCATGGTCGAAGAACGGCGCCAGCGGCGCGGTGCGCAGCAGCGCGCGGGCCAGCTTCATCCCCGCCAGCAGCACCGCCTGGTCGGTGGGATGCGAGAGATAGTTGGGCTGGATCTCCGGATCGACGAACGGGTCGGCGGCGCGCGCCCGCACATGGCCCACGCTCTCCGGCCGGTGCTGCCACACCCCGCAGGTCATGCCCGGATAATCGTCGAGCAGGCCGACGAATCCCTCCTTGTAGCTCGCCGGGCTGAACACCCCCTGCAGATCCGGATTGTCCATCTCCGGATGGGATTTCCAGAACCAGTGGATGATGGACGGGCTGAGCGCCAGGATGGAGCCGCGCCCCAGCAGCCAGCGCGCCACCTGCCCGGCCAGCCCGATCCCGCGCGAGAGCTCGTTGATCGTACGCGCGTTCCGCACCCGGGCGACGAAGCGCACCGAGTAATGGTCGCGGAAATTCTCCCCCACCCCCGGCAGGTGATGCACGACCGGCACCCCGAGGCCGGCCAGCAGCGGCGCCGGACCGACGCCCGAAATCTGCAACAGCCGCGCCGTGTTGACGGTGCCGGCGGAGACGATCACCTCCCGCCGCGCCATCACCTCGTGGCGGGCCCGGCCGCGCTCCTCGATGTAGTCCACGCCCACCGCGCGCTTGCCCTGGAAGCGGATGCGCGCGGCGCGGGCATGGGTGCGGATGTCCACCCCGCGCGCGCTGTGCAGGAACACCCGCGCCGCCGAATGGCGCCAGCCGCGATGGATGGCGCGCTGGAAATACCCAACCCCGGCCTGGGTGGCCCCGTTGTAGTCCGGGTTGCGCGGTATCCCGAGCGTCTCCGCGCCGGCGATGAACGCTTCCGAGATCGGGTGGAACCAATCGATATCGGTCACCGGCAGCCGTCCCTCGCGGCCGTGGAATCGCGAATCGCCGGGCCCGATCCGCGCCTCGGTGCGCCGGAAATAGGGCAGCACGTCGGCATAGCCCCAGCCGCGGTTGCCGCGCTGCGCCCAGGAATCGAAATCCGCCGCCTGGCCGCGGTTGTACACCATGCCGTTGATCGAGGATGAGCCGCCCAAGGTGCGCCCCTGGGTGGTCTTGATGCGCCGCCCGCCGCTGCCCGGGGAGGGTTCGGTGGTGAACTGCCACGTGTATTCCGGGTTGAACAGCATCTTGATGAACCCGGCCGGGATATGGATGAACGGATGCCGATCCGGCGGGCCGGATTCCAGCACGCAGACGCTGACCCCCGGGTCCTCGGCCAGCCGGTGCGCCAGCACCGACCCGGCGGCGCCGGCGCCGACGATCACGTAATCGAATTCGTCCATGTTCGTTTCCTCCGCGCTTCGGGATACCCTGGCTTCGCGGCCCCCGTCCACGGACGCCGCGCCCCGCCCTCAAGGAGCCGCCGATGCCGGACCGTCCCGCCCCCACCGCCGGTTGGCAATTCTGGATCGACCGCGGCGGCACCTTCACCGACATCGTCGCCCGCGCCCCGGACGGACGCCTGTCCACCCACAAGCTGCTCTCGGAGAACCCCGGCCGCTACCGCGACGCCGCGCTGGCCGGCATCCGCGGCATCCTCGGCCTCGCCGCGGACGCGCCGATTCCCCCCGGCCTGATCGACCAGGTGAAGATGGGCACCACGGTCGCCACCAACGCGCTGCTGGAACGCAAGGGCGAGCCGGTGCTGCTGCTGGTGAACCGGGGCTTCGCCGACGCGCTGCGGATCGGCAACCAGACCCGCCCGCGCCTGTTCGATCTCGCCATCACCCTGCCCTCGGTGCTCTACCGGCGCGTCGCGGAAATCCCGGGCCGCATCGGCGCCGACGGGACCGAGGTGGAGCCGCTCGACGAGGCCGCCGCCCGCGACGCCCTGCGCGCCGCCCGCGCCGACGGCATCACGGCCTGCGCGATCGTGATGATGCACGCCTGGGCCTGGCCGGCGCATGAGCAGCGCCTCGCCCGCCTCGCGCGGGAGGAAGGGTTCACCCAGATCTCGGCCAGCCACGCGGTCAGCCCGCTGCTGCGGCTGATCCCGCGCGGCGATACCACCGTGGTCGATGCCTATCTCTCGCCGATCCTGCGCCGCTATGTCGATCAGGTGGCGGGCGAGCTTGCCGGCACCCGGCTCTATTTCATGCAGTCGAACGGCGGCCTGGCCGAGGCCGGCGCGTTCCAGGGCAAGGACGCCATCCTGTCCGGTCCCGCGGGCGGCATCGTCGGCGCCGCCCGCACCGCCGCCATGGCGGGGCTGGATCATATCATCGGCTTCGACATGGGCGGGACCTCCACCGATGTCGCGCTCTACGCCGGCGGCTTCGAGCGGGCGTTCGAGACCGAGGTGGCCGGGGTGCGGATGCGCGCGCCGATGATGGCGATCAACACCGTGGCCGCCGGCGGCGGCTCGATCCTGCATTTCGACGGGGCGCGGATGCGGGTGGGGCCGGACAGCGCCGGCGCCGACCCGGGCCCGGCCTGCTACCGCCGCGGCGGGCCGCTGACCGTCACCGACGCCAATCTGTGCGTGGGCAAGATCCAGCCGCGGCATTTCCCGGCGATCTTCGGCCCCGACGGCACGCTGCCGCTCGATGCCGCGGTGGTGGAGGAGAAATTCGCCGCGCTGGCCGAGCGGATTGCCGCCGCGACCGGGATCCGCCGCGACCGGCGCGACATCGCCGAGGGGTTCCTGCGCATCGCGGTCGCCAACATGGCCAACGCGATCAAGCAGGTCTCGGTGCGCAAGGGCCAGGACCCGGCGCGCTTCGCGCTGGCCTGCTTCGGCGGCGCCGGCGGGCAGCACGCCTGCCTGGTGGCCGACGCGCTGGGGATGGAGACGGTGTTCCTGCACCCGTTCGCCGGCGTGCTGTCGGCCTACGGCATGGGCCTCGCCGACCAGGCGGTGCTGCGCGAACAGGCGGTGGAGCGCACCCTCGACGACGACGCCGTCCCCGCCCTGCACGCCCTGGCCGAGCGCCTCGAGGCCGAGGCCCGCGCCGCGCTGATCGCCCAGGGCGCCGAGGCGGCGCGGATCGTCGCCCATGCCAGCGTCCATCTCTGCTACCAGGGCACCGAGGCGACCCTGGCGGTTCCGCTCGCCGACCGCGCCGGTCTGACCGCCGCCTTCACCGCCGAACACCGCGCCCGTTTCGGCTTCGCCACCGAGGACCGCGCCCTGACCGCCGCCGCGGTGGCGGTGGAAGCGATCGCCCCCGGGGCCGCGGTGATCGAGGCCCCGTTGCCGGCGCGCACCGATACCGCGCTCGCCCCGATCGATCGCATCGCGCTCTGGAGCGGCGGGGCCGCCCACGACGCGCCGGTCTATGACCGCGCCGCGCTGCGCGCCGGGGATCGCATCGCCGGTCCGGCGCTGATCCGCGAGAGCACCGCCACCACCGTGGTGGAACCCGGCTGGGCGGCCGAGGTCTCGGCGCTGGACCACCTGACGCTGCGCCGGGTCACCCCGCGCGCCGAGGCTGCCCCGGTCGCCTCCGGCCGGCCCGATCCGGTGCTGCTGGAACTGTTCAACAACCTGTTCATGCATGTGGCGGAACAGACCGGCGTGGTGCTGCAGAACACCGCGCAGAGCGTGAACATCAAGGAACGGCTGGATTTCTCCTGCGCGATCTTCGATGCCGAGGGCAGGCTGGTGGCCAACGCGCCGCATATCCCGGTGCATCTCGGCGCCATGGGCGAAAGCGTGCGCAGCGTGCTCGCGGCACGGCGCGACACGCTGAAACCCGGCGACGTGGTGGCGCTGAACAACCCCTACAACGGCGGCACCCATCTGCCGGACGTGACCGTCATCACCCCGGTGTTCGACGCCGCCGGACAGCGCATCCTGTTCTTCGTCGGCTCGCGCGGGCATCACGCCGATATCGGCGGCCTCACCCCCGGCTCCACCCCGCCGCGCTCCACCACGCTGGAGGAGGAAGGCGTGGTGATCGACGATGTCCTGCTGGTGGACGGCGGACATTTCCGCGAGGCGGAGCTGCGCGCGCTGCTCGCCTCGGCCCGTTACCCGGCCCGCAGCCCGGACGTGAACATCGCCGACATCAAGGCCCAGGTGGCGGCCAACGCGGCGGGCGTGCGCGAACTCGGCCGGGTGGTGGCGCAGTACGGCTGGGAGACCGTCGCCGCCTATATGCGCCACGTGATGGACAACGCCGAGGAAAGCGTGCGCCGGGTGATCGCGCGCCTCAACGACGGCGCGTTCGACTACCGCATGGACGACGGCGCGCGGCTGCGCGTGGCGGTGACCGTCGATCGCGCGGCGCGGCGGGCGCGCATCGATTTCACCGGCACCGACCCGCAGCGGAGCAACAATTTCAACGCCCCCGCCGCGGTCGCCCGATCGGTGGTGCTGTATGTGTTCCGCTGCCTGGTGGGCGAGGACATCCCGCTCAACGACGGCTGCCTGATCCCGCTCGAGATCGTCATTCCGCCGGGATCGTTCCTCTCGCCGCGGCCGGGGGCGGCGGTGGTCGCCGGCAACACCGAAGTCTCGCAGGCCACCGCCAATGCGCTGTTCGGTGCGCTCGGCGCGATGGCCTGCTCGCAGGCCACCATGAACAACTTCCTGTTCGGCGACGCGCGCTGGCAGTACTACGAAACGATCTGCGGCGGCACCGGCGCCGGCCCGGGATTCGACGGCACCGCGGCGGTGCAGACCCACATGACCAATACCCGCATGACCGACCCCGAGGTGCTGGAACTGCGCTACCCGGTGCGGCTGGAAACCTTCGCCATCCGCCGCGGCTCCGGCGGCAACGGCCGGCACCGTGGCGGCGACGGGGCGATCCGGCGCATCCGCTTCCTGCAACCCATGACCGCGGTCATCGTCGCCTCGCGCCGCAACGTCGCCCCGTTCGGCCTCGCCGGCGGCGCCGACGGCGCGGCGGGCCGGCAATGGGTGGAGCGCGCTGACGGCGCCACCGAACTCCTTAGCGGAACCGCGGAAACCCGGATGGGTCCTGGGGATGTCTTTGTTATCGAAACCCCGGGCGGCGGCGGGTTCGGAAGGCCGTCGTAACGGATGGGGAGGCGCGGGGGCGGCACGCCTTTCGCCATGAGCCGATCCGCGATCCCAGGCGATCGGCGGTGACCGCCGGAGGCAAGGCGGTCTCGCCGACCGCCAATTCCGCCTTGCACGCCTCTATGGATCACGACGGG
>DAHWNE010000282.1 GCA_027340195.1 Acetobacteraceae bacterium
TTCATCGTCGATCCGTCGGGGATCATCGTCACCAACAAGCACGTGATCGCGGGCGCGCTGTGGATCACGGTGCGGCTGGCGGACGGGCGGGAACTTCCGGCCAAGCTGATCGCAGCCTCGCCCTTCGTCGATCTCGCCCTGCTCAAGGTGAACGCCGGCCACCCGCTGCCGGTGCTGAAGCTGGGCGACGGGGACGCCGCCAAACCGGGCGAGCCGGTGCTGGCGATCGGCGATCCGGAGGGGGTCGGGACCTCGCTCAGCGCCGGCATCGTGAGCGGCACGCAACGCGACCTGATGAACACGCCGTTCGACGATTACGTGCAGACGGATGCCGCGATCAATCACGGCAACTCCGGCGGCCCGCTGCTGGACGCGCGGGGCCGGGTGATCGGCGTCAACACGATCCTGCTGACCAATCTGCCGAACGAAGGATCGAATGGGCTGGGCTTCGCCATCTCCTCCAACGTGGTGGCTGACGCGCTGCGTCACCTGCTGCATCCGAATCGCAGCCCGATCGGCTGGATCGGGCTGCATCTGCAGGGGATGACGCCCAATCTGGCGGTCGCGCTGGGCCTGCATGTGCCGGCGGGGGCACCGGTGGGCGCACTGGTCACCGAGGTGGATCCCCGCAGCCCCGCCGCGGCGGCCGGGCTACAACCCGGAGACGTGGTGCTGCGCTACGGCGATACCGATCCTTCCAGCGCCCGCCAGCTGATGCGCTGGATCGCCACCACGCCGGTCGGCACCCGGCGAGTCCTCGAGGTGTGGACCCAGCGCACCACCCGCTCGGTCACCCTCACCGTTCGGCTGTGGCCGGGGCTTGCCAGCTCGACCGCCGGCGTTCTGGGCAACCCGTTGAACGCGCTGCCCCCGCTGCCGGACCTGGGACTATTGCTGGCGCCGGTCAGTCCGCTGGCCCGTAAGCTGTTCAAGCTTGGCCATAGCGAGGGTGTGCTGATCGCCGCGGTGGACCGGATGTCGGAGGCCTACAGCCGCGGCCTGCGCCCCGGCCTGCTGATCGAGCGGGTGCAAGGCCAGACCGTCACCACCCCGGCGGCGGCGCGGGCCCTGATCGCCGCGACCGCCCGCCACCTGCCGGTGGTGGCCCTGCTGATCCGTTGGTCCGACGGGCCGCGCTGGATCGCGCTGCACACGGGGTATCCGTCCGAGCGGGCGGGCGCACCAGTCCCCGGTGTCGCTGCCGCGGCAGATGGAGCGGGTTCGAAAGCGACCGGTAGCGCGGCCCGGCATTGAACGGGTCGGCAGGACTCCACTCCTCCAGCCCGAGAGCGAAGGCCGGTCCTCAACTCAATTGCGGGGTCAGGCGCGCATCGGCCAACGGGGCCATGATGATCGCCAGCCAGAGCCCCGCCGCCAACCGCGGGGCG
The DNA here is from genome assembly GCA_027340195.1 of Acetobacteraceae bacterium. Classification (GTDB taxonomy): domain Bacteria; phylum Pseudomonadota; class Alphaproteobacteria; order Acetobacterales; family Acetobacteraceae; genus JAJZVS01. The sequence goes on from DAHWNE010000282.1 coordinate 1,389, forward strand.
TGCGGGCCGACCAGCGCCGCGAGGAGGAAGACCGCGGCCAGGATCACCGGGCCAATCAGCAACTGCCAGGGCCGCGACGGTTGTTCCAGAATCACCGCCACCCACAGCACGGCATTCGCCCAGGCGATCACCGCCAGATGGGCCGCATAGAGCGTCGCCACCCAGGGCACGAAGGGATCGCGGCCGTACAGCACCGTCGAGGCCGGCAGCAGTACGATCAGGAACAGGAACGCGAAGCTGACGAACAGGAAGCGCCGGGTGCGCGCCACGGTGAGCCGCAGCCGCCGGTGGTGACTGAACCAGAAGATCCCGGTGAACAGGAAACTGCAGCCGAGTGCCGCCAACGGCCCCAGCATCGGCCGCAACACCGGGTACCATGACGCGAGCCGCACCCCCGGTCCCGGCAGCGGCAGGCTGTAGACCGGCACCGTCATGGCAACGCCGAACATGATGTCGCTCAGAACCTCCAGCCGGCGGGCGAGGAAGCTGCTCACGACCGGATGCTGGGCGTCATGCGGGTCGGGCAGTCTTCGCCGCCATCTGATCTACCGCCTCCAGCGCCTGCGCCGCGTACATTACCGACGGGCCAGCGCCCATATATACCGCCATGGCCAGGGTTTCGGCCACCGCGGCGCGCGAGGCGCCCGCCTTTACCGCGCCTTCGGCGTGATAGGCGATACAGGGCGCGCAGCGGACAGCGACGCTGATCGCCAGCGCCACCAGCTCCTTCGTCTTGGCGTCCAGGGCGTCTCCGCCATGCGCCGCGGCGGCCATGGCGGAGAAGGTCTTCATCACCTCGGGCGCGGCCTGCCGCAGTTCCCGTACCGCGCTGTTCATGTTGCCGATCAGGGCCATCCAGTCTTCGACCATCGTGGGGCTCCTTGTGCGTGGGATTGTGGGTCCGCTCACGTGACCCGCTTGCGGAACAGCCAGCCGGCGGCGGCGAGGCTGGCCGCGCCGATCACCGCCATTGGCCAATATTGCGCGGCGAGCGCGTTCACGCCCGCCCCTTCCAGGAACACGCTGCGCACGATCACCAGGAAGTACCGCATCGGGTTCAGCAACGTCAGATCCTGCACCCACACCGGCATGTTGGCGATCGGTGTTGCGAACCCCGACAGGATGATGGACGGGACCATGAACAGGAACGCGCCCAGCAACGCCTGCTGCTGCGTCCCGGCCAGAGAGGAGATCATCAGCCCGATTCCCGTCACCGCGATCACGAACAGGACCAGCCCGAGATAGAGCGGCAGTAACCCGCCGCGCAGCGGCACGTCGAACCACCACACTGCCGCGGCGATGATCACGGAGGCCTCGAACAGGCCGATCAGCAGCCCGGGCAATCCCTTGCCCAGCAGGATGTCGATCGGACGCATCGGGGTCACCAGCAGCTGATCGAAGGTGCCGGTCTCGCGCTCCCGCGCCACCGACAGCCCGACCACCAGCAAGGTCACGACTTGCGTCAGCAGCGCCACGATGCCGGGCACGATGAACCAGCGCGAACTCAGGGTGGGATTGTAGCGCGCGCGCATCTCAAGCACCGCCGGCGGCGCGGGCCGGCCGTGCGTTGCACCCCAACTGAGCGAGAAATCGCTCAGGATGGTGTTGGCGTAGCCCTCGATCAGCAACGCGGTGTTGGAATTGCGGCCATCGACGATCACCTGCACCGGCGCGGGCTGCCCGGTGAGCAGGTCACGGGTGAAGCGGCGGTCGATCACCAGCACCAGTTGCACCTGGCGCTGATCGATCAGCTCGTTGATGCGGTGCGGACTGCGTAGCATCGCCACCAGATGGAAGGTGGGCGAACCGAGGAAGCGGGCCACCAGATCGCGCGAGGCCGCGGATGGGTCCTGATCGTAGATCGCCACCGGCACGTGGTTGAGATCGAACGTGGCCGCGTAGCCGAACACCAGCAGCTGGATCAGCGGCGGACCGATGAGCACCATGCGGCTTTTCGCGTCGCGCAGCACCGCGAGCAGTTCCTTCACGATCAGTGCCAGGACCTGGCGGATCATGCGTCTAATCCAGCCGCTTGCGCGCGGTGCCGCGCGCCAATCCGAGGAAGATCCCCGCCATCACCACCAGCGCCAGGGCATTGGGCAGAATGACCGACCACACATTCCCGGCCAGGAACACCGACTGCAGGATGGCGACGAAATACCGTGCCGCGACGATATGGGTGATGATCTGCACCGCGCGCGGCATCGAGTTGATGTCGAACACGAAGCCCGAGAGGATGAAGGCCGGAAGGAAGGTGGTGATGATGGCGATCTGCCCGGCCACGAACTGGTTGCGCGCGAAGCCCGAGATCAGCAACCCCATCCCGAGTGCCGCCAGCATGAACAGCGCCGAGGTGGCGGTGAGCACCCAGATCGAGCCCTGCAACGGCACGCCGAACAGGAACACCGCGATGGCAACCGAACCCGCCATGCCGCCCATGCCCAGCACGAAATACGGAATCAGCTTGGCAAGCAAAATCTCATTGATGGTCACGCGCGTGACCATCAGCGCTTCCATCGTGCCGCGCTCCCATTCGCGCGCGATCACCAGCGCGGTGAGCAGCGCGCCGGTCAAGGTCATGATCACCGCGATCAGGCCCGGCACCAGGTAGTCACGGCTGTCCACCGCGGGGTTGAACCGGACCTGCGGCTGCGCCGACAGGGGCAACGCCGCGCTGCCGCCTGCGGCCTCGGCGCGCGCGGTGAGCCAGGTGGCCCAGACCTGCTGCACATAGCCCTCGATGATGCGCGCGTCGTTGGCATCGACGCCGTTGACGATCACGCCGATCGGGGAATTGCCGCCGGCCGCGGCGCGGCGGGCGAAATCGCTGGGCAGCCAGACGATGCCCTGCACGGCACGCGATGCCATCGCCTGCTCGGCGTCCTGGATGGTCAGGAAGCGGCGCGGGCGGAAAAAGGGGGAGCGCGCGAACTGGCTGGTGAAACTGGCGGCAAGCGCGCCCGGCCGCTGCACCACCAGCGCGATCGGCACGTTGCGGGCATCGAGCGAGACGCCGTAGCCGAAGATCAGCAGCAGCACCGCGGGCAGCACGAAGGCGATCGCGAGCGCCGAGGGGTCGCGCCAGATCTGCAGCGCTTCCTTGCGCAGCAGGCCGAACAGACGACGGAGCGCGCCGGCGTTCATGCCGCGCGCGCCGGCTGGCGGGGCGCCTCGATCACGGCGATGAAGGCGTCTTCCATGGTGGGGTCGGGCTGCGCCGCCGTGCGTGCGCCCTGCTTGATGGCCTCCGGTTCGCCGGCGGCCAGCACCTTGCCCTGCGCCATGATGACCAACTGATCGCAGTATTCCGCTTCCTCCATGAAATGCGTGGTCACCAGCACCGTCACGCCCTGTTCCGCCAGCGCGTTGATGCGGCGCCAGAACTCGCGCCGGGCCAGCGGATCGACGCCGGAGGTGGGTTCGTCCAGGAACAGAATGTCTGGCTCGTGCATCAGCGCGCAGGCGAGTGCCAGGCGCTGCTTGAAGCCGAGCGGCAGGTCGCGCGCGGTGGCGTCCCGCATCGCGCCGAGTTCGAACTCCGCCTCCGCCCATTCGATGCGGGCGCGCTGGCGGGCGCCCGTCAGGCGATAGGCGCTGGAGAAGAAGCGCAGATTCTGCGCCACCGACAGATCGCCATAGAGGGAGAATTTCTGCGCCATGTAGCCGATCCGCCCGCGCGCCGGGGCGGCCGCCGTGCGCAGGTCGAAGCCGGCGACGCGCAAGGTGCCTTCGGACGGCGGCAGCAGGCCGCACAACATGCGGAAGGTGGTGGATTTGCCGGCTCCGTTGGCGCCAAGCAGGCCGAAAATCTCGCCGCGCGCGACGGTGAAGCTCACGTCGTCCACGGCGACGAAGGCGCCGAAACGGCGGGTGAGATGGGCAACCGAAATCACGTCTCCGGTCGGCTTCGGCGCCGCCGGCGCGAGTGGCGCGACGGTCGCGGACGGGGGCGGCGCCGGGGTGGCGGCCTGCGCCCGCAGCCGGGCCACGAAACTGTCCTCGAATCGCGGCGGCGTCGGGATCAGCGTCAGGTCCGATGCCTCGGCGACCAGCCCGGTGGCAACCGGTGGCGTGGCGTCCGCCGTTACCACTCGCACCCGGCTGCCCTGGATCACCGCGTCGATCACCCCGGGCGCTTGCGCGAGCCGCGCCTGCAAGCGTCGCCGTCCCAGGCTGGCGGTGGCGAAGAAGCTGCGGCCTTCCATGTCGGCGGTGAACTGGCCGGGCGGGCCATGGCCCAGCAGCCGCCCTTCGTGGATCAGCAGCACGGCGGCGCAGCGTTCCGCCTCGTCCAGATAGGCGGTGCTGAACAGCACGGTCATGTGCGCGTCGCGGGTCAGGTGGTCGATGATCTGCCACAACTCCCGCCGCGACACCGGATCGACGCCGACGGTCGGCTCATCCAGCAGCAGCAGATCAGGGGGATGCACCAGCGTGCAGGCGAGGCCTAGCTTCTGCTTCATGCCTCCCGACAGCCGCCCGGCCATGCGCGCGGTGAACGGGCCAAGGCCGGTCATGTGCAACAATTCGTCGTAGCGCGCGGGGCGAACGGCTGGCGGCACACCCTGCAGATCGGCGTAGAGATCGAGATTTTCGCGGACGCTGAGGTCTTCGTACAATCCGAACCGTTGCGGCATGTAGCCGAGCCGGGCCTGCACGCTGAGCGGATCGCGTGCGACATCGATCCCCAGCACCTCGATGCGCCCGGCATCGGCGCGCAGCAACCCGGCGATCAGCCGCATTAGGGTCGTCTTGCCAGCGCCGTCCGGGCCGATCAGCCCGGTGACCGCTCCGCTGACCGCGCTTGCGGTGATCCCGTCCAGGGCCGTGACCACACGCTTGCCGGTGCGAAAGCTGCGGCGGACGTCGGTGAGCCGCACCGCCGGCTGGGGGGCGGCGCCCGCGGATTCAGTGGCCGGCATCGCTCGGCACGCAGCCAGGCGGCGCCTTGCCCTGCGTCCGGGCAAGGTCGATGTGCACCGTCGCGGGCATCCCGAGCCGGAGTTCGCCGCGCGCGTCGCAGACATAGACGCGCAGTTGATAGACCAACGCGGTGCGCAACTCCGGCGTTTCCACCGTCTTCGGCGTGAACTCGGCAGTAGGCGAGAGATAGCCGATCCAGCCGTGATAGACGCGCCCGGGATAGCTGTCGGTGCTGATCTCGGCCGCCATGCCGAGCCGGATGCGGCCGAGATCGCTTTCCGGCACATAGGCGCGCACCCAGAGCGGGCTTGGCAACGCGATGGTGAACACCGGCACCGACGGCGAGGCCATGTCGCCCGGTTCCAGGATGCGGTCCTCCACCACGCCGTCGGAGGGGGCGTAGAGCCTGGTATCGTCGAACTCCCGCCGCGCGAGCGCCACCGCGGCCTCCGCCGCCTGCCAAGCGGCGCGGGCGGCGGCGATGTCTTCCACGCGCGGGCCTTTCACCGCCAGGATCCAGGCCTGCCGCGCGGCCTCGTATTGCTGGCGCGCGGCATCGAAGGCTGCCTTGGCGTTGTCGCGCTGCTGGATCGTCCCGGCGCTGGTCTTGGCGAGCGCGATCGCGCGACGGTAATTGACGTCGTCGTTCCGGTAGGTCACTTCCAGCGCGTCCATCGTCGCCTTGGCCTGGGCGATCTCCTCCGGGCGCGACCCGGCGAGCAGCTTGGCCAGCGCCTGCCGCGCGTTTGCCATCTGCGCCTTCGCCTGCGCCAGGCCGGCGGCGTAGCGGGTGTCGTCCAGCGTGGCGAGCAGCTCGCCCCGCTTCACCACCGCGCCCTCCTGCACCAGCATCCGCGTGATGTGGCCGGTGTCGTTGAACGCCGGCTGGACCTCGCGGATATCGACATCGCC
>DAHWNE010000300.1 GCA_027340195.1 Acetobacteraceae bacterium
CCCGCGCGCCCTGGGCGCGGAGCAGCGGGACGGCCTGGTCGGGCGCGTAGGGGCCGGTAAGGTTGACCCGTCCGGTTGCGCGAAGGGCCGCGTCCTCCTCGGTATATCCGATCACGACGAAGCCGAGGGGCAGGGCACGGCGCGCGGCGTCCTCGGCGCAGGCGCGCAGCAGCGCGAGGCCCTTGGCCGGGCCCAGCGCGCCGGGCACGGCGATCAGCGCCGGGCCGGGGCGGATCGGGGGCGGCGGTGGGGGGGGCAGGGCGCCGTCGTCCTCGGGCGGAGCCACGACCGGGGTGATGCCGGGGAACTGGCGGGCGATCCGGCGCGCTGCGTCCCGGGAGGGGGCGCGCACCTCGGACGCGCCGGCGAGCAGGGCGGCGGAGCGGGCGCGCAGGGCGCGCGGGCCGATCCGTTCGTCGAGCAGGCTGCCATGGGCGGCGACGCAGGCGATGCAGGCTTGCGCGGCGGGCTCGCCACAATAGCGCGGCGCGCCGTCGATCGGGCGGACCAGCTGCACGCGCGGGCAGAACCAGGCGTAGTCGTGGACATGGAGCGCATAGGGCACGCCGATCGCGGCGATCAGCCCGGGCACCGATGGCGGGTGGCCGAGCAGGTGGTGCAGCGTGATCTCGGCCGGCGCCGCCGCGCGGAGGCAGGCGAGCAGGGCCGGGCGCTGCCCCGGCAGGGCGAAGCGGCGGGGCGGGGAGCCGGGGGTTTCGAGGCGCACGGCGCGGCCTCGGCCGGTCGCGGCATCGGGGCGCAGGATCAGCACCGACCGCCCGGCGGCGCGGTGGCGCGCGGCCTCCTGCTGCACGATCCGCTCCACCCCGCCGCCGTCGGCATGGGTGACGAGCAGCACCGGGCCGGACGGCCTCATGCCGCCCGGGTCAGCGCCGCCAGATCGGCCGCCGCCTCGGCCAGCCCTTGCTCGGCCGCCCGCGCGATCCAGTGCCGCGCCTGATCGGGATCGGCCGGCCCGGTCACGCCCTGGGCGAGGAATCGGCCCAGCATCAGCTGGGCATAGGGATGCCCGGCGTCGGCCGCCTTGCGATACCACCCGGCGGCGGCCTCGGTGTCGGTGGGCACGTCGTGCCCGCCGCCCAGCATCGCCCCGGTGGCGAACATCGCGCCCACATGGCCGCGCGCGGCGGCGCGGGAGAACCAGTGCAGCGCCGCCTTGTGGTCCCGTGGCCCGCCGCGGCCGTTCACCAGCAGCTCGGCCAGTGCGACCTCGGCCTCCGCCATGCCGGTCTCGGCGGCGCGGGCATACCAGGCGCGGGCCTCGGCGAGGTCGGCGGCGCAGCCGCGCCCCTCGGCCAGCATCCGCCCGCACCAATACTGGGCGTTCACCACCCCCTCGGCGGCGCGCTTGAGCCACACCAGCGCCTTGGCGTCGTCGCGCTCGACGCCGACGCCCTCGGCCAGGCAGACGCCGAAATTATAGGCGGCCAGCAGATCGCCGGCCGCCGCCGCCTGCTCGAACCAGGCGCGGGTGCGCGTCGCGTCCTCCGCCTCCCCGCCGCCGGAGAGCAGGATGTTGGCGAGGTTCACCTGCGCCGCGGTGTCGCCGGCGGCGGCCGACTGGCGCAGCCAATGCGCCGCCTCGTTGTTGTCGGGCGGTACCCCGGCGCCGGTGAGATACATCATCCCCAGCGCTCGCGCGGCGGCCTTGTGGCCGGCCTCGGCGGCGCGGCGGAACCAGCTGGCGGCCTCGGCGTAGTTGGGCGGCAGCGGGTCGCCGCGCGCGTAGAGGTCGCCCACCAGGGCGGCGGCCTCGCGATCTCCGCCCAGGGCGGCGCGGCGGAGCCAGGATTCCCCGTCCTGGAGGTTCGGCTTGACGCCGCGACCTTCCATCAGCGCGAGCCCCCAGCGTGCCTGCGCCGAGCGATGGCCGCGCTCGGCGCCGCGGCGGAAGAGCTCGGCCGCCTTGGTGGGGTCGGGCGCAACGCCGAGGCCGCGCTCATGCATCATCCCGAGCAGGAACAGCGCGGTCGGCAACTCCGCTTCGGCCGCCTTGGCAAGCCAGCCCGCCACCGTGGCGTAGTGCTCCCCGGTGGTGGCGTCCTGCGCCAGCGCCAGCGCATAGCCCAGCGCGCCCTGAGCGGCGCCGGCCTCGGCGGCGCGACGGTACCAGTCCATCGCCGCGGCCGGGTCGCGCTGGTCCTCGGGGCCGGCGGTCAGCACATAGCCCAGCAGCGCCTGCGCCTCGGCGTTGCCGGCCCGCGCGGCGCGCTCGGCCCAGCGCCTCGCGGTCGGGAAATCCGGGGCCGTGTCATGGGTGTTGGCGGCGAAGAGCGAGGCGCTGCCGGCCCCGGACTCGGGCTGGCCGATGCCGTGCAGCGCCATGGTGGCGAGCAGGGTCTGCGCCTCCACATGGTCCTGCTCGGCGGCGGCGGCGATCCAGTGCGCGGCGTCCCGGCGCGAGGGCGGAACCCCGGTGGCCTCCAGATAGCAGCGGCCGAGGCGGAACTGCGCTTCCGCCAGCCCCGCCCGGGCGGCGCGGACGAACAGCGGGATGGCGCGCTTGTGCTCGCCCGCCGCGCGCAGCCGCTGCGCCCGGTCGAGGCAGGCGGCGGGCGAACGGAGGCCGGGCAGGTCGAGGAAGGCAGGCATGGGGCGGTGGCGTTGCGGGCGCGGCCGGGCGGTCAGCCGCCCGGTTCACGCATCGCCTGTTGGGCCACCGGCAAGACTTTTTCAAGCAGGTAGCGCAGCACCGTCTGACGGCCGACCTTGATGTCGGCCGAGACCGGCATCCCCGGCGTCAGGTGGAAGCCGGGCGGGGTGCCATGCAGCGCCACTTTGTCGATGGTGATGCGGGCCCGGTAGTACGGGGCGCCGTTCATCGGTCCCGGCACGCCGCCGTCCTCCGCCTGACCCGGGCTGCGCGAGAAGCTGTTGGCGCTGATAATGCGCAGCGTGCCGTAGGCGAGGCCGTAGCGGGTGTAGGGGAAAGTGTCGAACTTGATCGCCACCGGATCGCCAAGGTGCACATAGCCCGCCTCGTTGCCGAGGATATTGGCCTCCACTTCGAGCGGCGCGTCGGTCGGCACCAGGGTGATGAATTTCTGCCCCGATTGCAGGACCGAGCCGACCGAGACCTTGGCGATGGTCAGCACCGTGGCGTCGCGGTCGGCGCGCAGCGCCACCAGCTGGCGGCGTAGCTCCGCCTTGCGCAGCTGCTCGCGCGCATCCGCGAGCTTGGCCAGCCGCTCGGCCAGCTTCTGCGAGACATCGGCATGCCAGGACTGGACATAGGCGTCGCGCTCGGCAACCTGCGCGGCGAGGTCGCGGCTGGCCGCCTGCGACTGGCGGACGGCGGAGAGGTAGTCGCGCTCCATCTCGGCGCGATTGTCCAGCGCCGCCAGGGTGTTGAGCTTGCTGCGCACCTGGAGCTTCTCGAGCTGGCGGCGCATCGCCTCAATGCGGGTGGCGACTTGCAGCCGATCGCGGTACCCCACCGCGTCGGCGTTGGCGCGCTGGATGGAGGCCAGCAGGCTGTCGATCTTTTCCTTGTAGTTCTGGAGTTTGTACTGGTACTCGGCGCGCCGCTGCGCGAAGATGGCGGCTTGCAGCGCCAGATCGGGATTGCTGCCGGTGTAGGTGAAGGGCTTGCCCGCCGCCTCCGCCTGCTCGCGCGTCACCTCGGCCTGCAGGGAGGCCACCTGGGCGGCCAGCGCGCTCACGTCGGCGGCGGCGAAGGTGGGATCGAGCCGGGCCAGGATCTGCCCGGCATGGACATGCTCGCCGACATGGACATTGATCGAGCGCACGATCGAGGTTTCGAGCGGCTGCACCAAGAGGTCGGGGGAGCGGGAGACCACCTCGCCCTGGGCGGTCACCACCTCATCGACGCGGATGGTGCCGGCGGCGATGGCGATCGCGGCGAACAGGCTGGCGACGATCCAGATGGTGCCGCGGGCACCGCGCGGCACCGGCGCGTTCACCACCGCGGTGGAAGGCGACTGGAACTCGAGCAGGGTGGGCAGCGCCGGGTCGGTCCGGCGGGTGGCGGGGAGGAGATCAGTCATCGCCGGGCACCAGTGCCGCCGGCAGCGCGCCCTTGGCGCCACGCCGCGAGGGTTCGACCATGTGCCGGTTCTGCTGCGCCCAGAGCTGACGATAGACGGCGCAGCGCTCCACCAGCACGTCGTGCGGGCCGATGTCGGCGATCTTGCCTTTTTCCAGCACCAGGATCT
>DAHWNE010000312.1 GCA_027340195.1 Acetobacteraceae bacterium
GAGGCCGAGCGGCGCCCCCGGCCAGAGCAGCGACCAGGCGTAGCCCAGCACGCCCCCCAGCAGCGCCCCCAGCGACAGCGAGGGCGTGAACAACCCGCCAGGCGCCCCGCTGCCCAGGCACATCACCGTGGCCGCCGGCTTCAGCACCACCAGCGCCAGCAGCAGCAGCGGCGCCACCTGGCCCACCACCGCCAGCTGCGCCACGTCGCGCCCGTTGCCCAGCAGCTGCGGAAACGGGATCGAGATCACCCCCAGCCCGCCCAGCACGACGATCGGCCACACCACCCGCCGCCATCCGACCGGCTTGTGCGCGTCCGCCCAGGCGATCGCGCGCACATAGGCCACCGAGACCAGCCCGATGATCGGCCCCGCCAGCACCGCCCAGACCACCACCGGCCAAGCCGACGGATAGGCCGGGATCAGGTAGGTCACCGCATCCGGCAGCACGAACCACGCCACCGCGGTGGCGATCAGGGAGGCGAGCAAGGCGGGCAGAACGAGCCGCAGCGCCAGCGTCCCGCGCAGCACCTCCACCGCGTAGAGCGCGCCGCCCAGCGGCACGCCATAGGCCGCGGCCATCCCCGCGCCCGCCCCGCAGGCCACCAGCAGCCGCCGCTGCTCGTCGGACAGGCGCGCGCGATCGGACAGCGTGTTGGCGATCACCGCCCCGGCCTGCTTCGGCGCGCCTTCCCGGCCCAGCGAACTGCCCATCCCCACCAGCACCACCGACAGCACCGCGCTGCCCAGCGTGCGCAACGCGGGCAGGCGGCCGGCGCGAAACCAGATCGCCTCGGTCAGGTCGATCGCGTTGCCGCTGGTCAGCCGCCGCAACGCCAGCTGCGCGCCGCCGGTCAGCACCCCCGCGCCCAGCAGGATCAGCACATGCCGCCAGCTGGCGGCGGCGCTGGCCGCGTCCAGCAGATTGGCGGAGCCGGGCCAGGCCAGGCGCTGGACCAGCTCCAGCAGCCGGGTCAGCAGGATGGCGCCGATCCCGGCGCCGATCCCGGTCAGGATCACCACCAGCCAGAACCGCGCCGCCGCGGGGTGGCTCAGGGTGGCGGGAATCCCCGCCCCGGCCGGCGTGTCCACCCGCCGCTACCCGGCCAGCGGAAACACCTTGTGCGGATTGAGCAGCCAGCCCGGATCGAACGCCGCCTTGATCCGCCGCTGCTGGTCGAGCTCGGTGGCGGTGAACTGCGTGCCCATCAGGTCGCGCTTCTCCACCCCCACCCCGTGCTCCCCGGTCAGGCAGCCGTCCACTTCCACGCACAGCTTCAGGATCTCGGCGCCGAAATGTTCGGCCTTGCGGAAGCTCTCGGGGTCGTTGGCGTCGAACATGATGAGCGGGTGGAGATTGCCGTCCCCGGCGTGGAAGATGTTGGCCACCTGCAACCCGTATTCGGCCGACATGGCGCCGATCCGCCCCAGCACCTCCGGCAGGCGGGAGGTGGGGATGGTGCCGTCCATGCAGAGATAATCGGGGCTGATCCGCCCCACCGCGCCGAACGCGCCCTTGCGCCCCTTCCAGATGGCGGCCGATTCCGCGGCCGATTGCGACACTTTCAGGCTGATCGGGTCGTGGCGCTCGCAGATGGCGCGGATCCGGCCCAGCAGATCGTCCTGCTCGGCGGGGCTGCCTTCCACCTCGATGATGAGCATCGCCTCCGCGTCCAGCGGGTAGCCGGCATGGGCGAAGGCCTCGCAGGCGTGGATGGCGGGGCGGTCCATGAACTCCAGCGCCACCGGGATGATGCCGGAGCCGATGATGGCATCGACGCAGGCACCGGCGACTTCGTTGGAGCGGAACGCGGCCAGCATGGCGCGCGCGCCTTCCGGGCCGCGCAGGATGCGCACCGTGACCTCGGTGATGACGGCGAGCTGGCCCTCGCTGCCGGTCAGCAGGCCGAGCCAGTCGTAGCCGGCGGCGTCCAGATGCGCGCCGCCGACATCGACGATCTCGCCCTCGATGGTGACCAGGCGCAGGCCCAGCAGGTTGTTTGCGGTGACGCCGTATTTCAGGCAATGCGCGCCGCCCGAGTTCATGTTGACGTTGCCGCCGATCATGCAGGCGAGCTGGCTGGACGGATCGGGCGCGTAGAAGAACCCGCGCCCGGAGACCGCGCCGGTGATGCCGAGATTGGTCACCCCGGCCTCCACCACCGCGAAGCGGTCGGCGTAGTCGATGCTGAGGATGCGGTTCATCCGCATCATCCCCACCACCACCGCATCGGCCAGCGGCAGCGCGCCGCCGGACAGCGAGGTGCCGGCCCCGCGCGGCACCACCCGCACCCCGCGCGCGTGCAGGAAGCGCAGCACCGCGGCCACTTCCTCGGTGCTGCGCGGCAGCACCACCGCCAGCGGCGGCTGGCGATAGGCGGAGAGCCCGTCGGTTTCGTAGGGTTTCAGCTCGACCGGGTCGGCGATCACCGCGTCCTCGGGCAGCAGGGCGCGGAGGCCGGCGATGATGGCATCGCGCTGGGCGAGCACCTCGGGCTTCGGATCGGGCAGGCGGATCATGGCGGCAATCCCCGGATCGAGCGTGATACATGGGCCGTGGCGGCGGTGGCGGCAAGCGGCTTCGCCTGGACAGCGCCGGCGCGCTGCGGCATGTGCCCGCGCGCCAACGACCGTCCCGGGAAGCCGCCATGGAAACCGTCATCGCCGCCCTTCGCGCCCGCCTGGGCGAGCGCCTGTCCACCGCCCGCGCGGTGCGCGAACACCACAGCCACGGCGAGGGCCTGCCCGCCGTCGGCCTGCCGGACGCGGTGGCCTTCCCCAACGACAACGAGGAGGTGGCGGCGATCCTGGCGCTGTGCCACGAGGCGCGGGTGCCGGTGGTGCCGTTCGGCGCCGGCACCTCGCTGGAAGGCCATGTCGCCGCCGTCCAGGGCGGGATCAGCGTGTCGATGGTCAACATGGACCGGATCCTGTCGGTCTCGCCGGAGGCGCTGGATTGCCGGGTCCAGGCCGGGGTGAGCCGCAAGCGGCTGAACGAGGAGCTGCGCGGCCACGGGCTGTTCTTTCCGGTCGATCCGGGGGCGGATGCGAGCCTGGGCGGCATGGCGGCGACCCGCGCGTCCGGCACCGCGGCGGTGCGCTACGGCACCATGCGCGAGGCGGTGCTGGGGCTGACGGTGGTGATGCCGGACGGGCGCATCGTCACCACCGGCGGGCGGGCGCGCAAATCGGCGGCCGGGCTCGATCTGACCCGGCTGTTCGTGGGATCGGAGGGCACGCTGGGGCTGATCACCGAGGTCCAGCTGCGGCTGCATGGGCTGCCGGAGGTGGTCTCGGCCGCGGTGTGCCAGTTCCCCGACACGCAGGCGGCGATCGCCACCGTGATCGCGGCGTTGCAGATCGGGCTGCCGCTGGCGCGGGTGGAATATCTCAACCCCTCGCAGATGCTTGTGTGCATCGCCTATGCGAAGCTGAACGAATACGAACCGCGGCCGACCCTGTTCCTGGAGTTCCATGGCTCCGCCGCCGCGGTGGCCGAGCAGGTGGAGACGATGCAGGCGCTGTGCGCCGAGAACGGGGGCAGCGCCTTCGCCTTCGCGGAGCGGGCGGAGGACCGGTCCCGGCTGTGGAAGGCGCGCCACGATGCGTATCACGCCTGCCTAGCGGCGGCGCCGGGGCGGAAGAACATGAGTACGGATGCCTGCGTGCCGATTTCGGAACTGGCCGCCTGCATCGCCGAGACCGAGGCGGATATCGAGGCGACCGGCCTGCTGGCGCCGCTGGTGGGGCATGTGGGGGACGGCAATTTCCACCTGGGCATCATGTTCGATCCGGAGGACCCGGACGAAACCGCGCGCGCGGACGGGCTGGCGATGCGGGTGGGGGAGCGGGCGATCCGGTTCGGGGGGACCTGCACCGGGGAGCACGGGATCGGGCTGCACAAGCGGGGGCTGCTGGCGCTGGAGCACGGGGCGGGGGTGGCGGTGATGCGGGCGGTCAAGCAGGCGCTGGACCCGCATGGGATCATGAACCCGGGGAAGATGCTGGCGCCGGGCTGAGGTGTTGCGGCGGGTTGGGGGTGGGGGTATTGGGGCTGGGCGCGCCGACGTAGCTCAGGGGTAGAGCAACTGATTCGTAATCAGTAGGTCCTCGGTTCAAATCCGAGCGTCGGCACCAGGAACATCAATGGGTTATGCGCTGCGCCCAACCGGATGACCTGGGATTAGGAATCACCTGGGAATCACCGGGGTTGGCGACCCAAGCTGT
>DAHWNE010000114.1 GCA_027340195.1 Acetobacteraceae bacterium
GCCGCCGCGTCGCGGATCAGGATGCCGGCGCGCGCCGCCGCCCCGGTGCCGGCCATCAGCGCGGTGGGGGGCGCCAGGCCAAGCGCGCAGGGGCAGGCGATCACCAGCACCGAGACCGCGGCGAGCAGCCCATGCGTCGCCATCCCCGCCGCCGCCCAGCCCAGGAACGCCACCGTCGCCGCCGCCAGCACCGCCGGCACGAACCAAGCCGCCACCTGGTCCACCACCCGCTGCACCGGGGCCTTCGCCGCCTGGGCGTGGGCGACCAGCGCGATGATGCGGGCCAGCGTGCTGGCCTCGCCCACCGCGGTTACCCGCAGACGGAGCATCGCTGGCCCGTTCACCGACCCGCCGATCAGCGCATCCCCCGGCGCCTTCGAGACCGGGCGGCTCTCCCCGGTCATCAGGCTTTCATCGACCGCGCCGGCGCCGGAGATCAGCGTCCCGTCGGCGGGAATCCGCTCCCCCGGCAGCACGCGCAGGATATCTCCGGTGGCGACGGCGGCGATCGGCAGCTCCAGCACTTCGGCATCGCGCTCGATTCGCGCCGTCTCGGGCCGCAGCGCCATCAGCGCGCGGATCGCCCCGCCGGTGGCGCGCCGGGCCCGCGCTTCCAGCCAGCGCCCGGTCAGCACCAGGGTGATGACCACCGCCGAGGCCTCGAAATAGGTGCCGGCCGCGCCGGTCCCGGCGAGCAGCCGTTCCAGGCTGAGACCGAAGGCGGCGGAGGTGCCGAGCGCCACCAGCAGGTCCATGTTGCCGGTCCCGGCGCGGACCGCGCGGAACCCGGCGAGGTAGAACCGCCCGCCGATCCCGAACTGCACCAGCGTCGCCAGCCCCAGCGCCACCCAGGGGGAGAGGGCGAGCCCGGCCATCGGCGCCAGCAGCGGCAGCGTCAGCACGGCGGACAGGAGCACCGTCAGCGCCTCCCGCCGGTCGCGCCGGGCTTCCGCCGCTTCGAGCGCGCGCGCCTGCTCGGCTTCCCCGGTCAGCAGCGTGGCGTCGTAGCCGGCATCGCGCACCGCCCCGATCAGCGCGGCGGGATGCAGGTCGAGTCCGGTCACCTCGGCGCGCTGGGTGGCGAGGTTGACGCTGACCCCCAACACCCCGGGCACGGCGGCGAGCGCGCGTTCCACCCGTCCGGCGCAGGTGGCGCAGGTCATGCCGGTGATCGCGAAGTCGCGCCGATCGTGACCCAGCGCGTAGCCCGCGTCCGTGACCGCCGTGTCCAGCGCCGCCGCGGCGAGCCCGGCCGGAAGCGTGACATCGGCGGTTTCGGTGGCGAGGTTGACGCTGGCCGCCACCCCCGGCAGGCGGGTGAGTGCCTTCTCCACCCGTCCGGCGCAGGTGGCGCAGGTCATTCCCTCCACCCGCAAGGTCAGATGCGGGGTCTGGTCCATGGTCAGGCCGCGCGTTTCGCCCCGTAGCCGGCACGCTCGGCGGCGGCGATCAGCGCATCGGCCGGCGCCGAGCCGGTGGCGCGCGCGGTGTTGGCGGCCAGATCGACGGTGACCGAGTCCACCCCGGGCAGCCGTGACAGCGCGCGGGTGAGCGCGGTGACGCAGCCCTGGCAGGTCATGCCGGTGATCTCGAGCGTGGTGGTCTCGGCCATGCTGGCCTCCTTGCGCGACAACGCCTTGGGATCTGGGCCGGCGCGGTCGGATTGACAAGCCGTCACCCGGTTCTACCGTCATCGGGCGGCAGTGATGGAGGAAACCGATGAGCGCGCTGCGCGGCAACCAGGGACCGAGGATCAAGGCGGCGTCGGCCGCTGTCGAAGGCTATGACACCATCACCGTCGATCCGCTGACGCCGATCATCGGCGCCGAGATCGGCGGGGTCGATCTGGCCGCCCCCTCGAACCACCAGCTCGACGAGATCCACCGCGCGCTGGCCGCGCATCAGGTCATCTTCTTCCGCGACCAGAACATGACCCCCGAGCAGCACCTGGCGTTCGGCCGCCATTTCGGCCCGCTGCACATCCACCCCGCCGCGCCGCACGCGCCCGGCCATCCCGAGCTGATGATCATCCACGCCGACAAGGACAGCCCGCGCGCCAACGGCGAGAACTGGCACTCCGACGTCTCCTGCGACCCCGAGCCGCCGATGGGCAGCATCCTCTACATCAAGACCTGCCCGCCGCGCGGGGGCGATACGCTGTTCGCCTCGATGTATGCCGCCTACGACGCGCTGTCGGAACGGATGCAGCGCTATCTGGAGGGGCTCACGGCGCTGCACGACGGCGAGCCGGTCTATCGCGGGCTCTATGCGAACTACGGCGTGGCCGACAAGCCGGATTACCCGCGGGCCGAGCACCCGGTGGTGCGCACGCATCCGGTCACCGGGCGCAAGGCGCTGTACGTGAACCGCGGCTTCACCCGGCGCATCCTGGGGATTCCCCGCGACGAGAGCGAGGGCATCCTGCGCTATCTTTACGAACACATGGAAAACCCGCTGTTCCAGTGCCGGTTCCGCTGGCGCGCGAACTCGGTGGCGTTCTGGGACAATCGCTGCGTGCAGCACCACGCGCTGTGGGACTACTGGCCGGAGACCCGGTCGGGCTTCCGGGTGACGGTGCGCGGGGAGCGGCCGGTTTAGCCGGCATCCGCCGCCGGGGTGGGGATGCGCCTCCGCCCCTCCGTCATGACCGGCCGCGATCCGGCCATGACGAGTGAGCCGGAACACTCGGGCGCGGGCGCCGGAACCGCCACCGTTCCCTGTCCCGCCACCAGCAGCCGCCCGCTCGCCGCGCGTAGCGCGAATCCATAGACCGAGCCGCCCTCGCCGGCCGCCAGCCGCCACGCGCGCACGCTCAGGGTCCCGAACGCCGCCTGATCCAGTCGCGCCACCTCGCAGCGCAGGTCGCGCAGGGCGGCGATCATCCCGGGCCTGCCGTTCCCGGTCAGCGCCCCATGCAGCGCCGCCGCCTGCATCCCGTATTCGGCCCCGGTGACCGCCCCCAGCCTTCCGGCCGCCCGCAGCGGGTTGGCGGGGTCCAGGTGCGAGGCCGCGCGGCACAATATCCCCCGCGCATCCCATCGCAGGGCCGCGTCCAGCAGGCACATCGCCCCCTGATGGGGGATCAGGGCGCGGATCCGCGCGGCGCCGAGCACGGCGTCACCTCCACCCGCACCTGCCCGCCGAACAGCCCCAGCGCCATCGCGTCGGGTTCCTCCCGCGCCAGCGCTTCCAGCAACCGCAATGCCCGTCCCGCCGGGTTCGCCGCCGCGATCTCCCGCAGCGCCGCCAGCCGGGGCATCCCCGCTTCCGGGTCCGCCGCCTCCGGGCGATGCGCCACCAGCAAGGTCGGTCCCGCCCCATCCGCCGGCCCCAGCACCAGCCCCACCCCGCAGGCGAAGCTGGTGTCCCGGTACGCCGCCAGCGGTGGCGGCACCGGCAGGTCGTAGGCCACCAGCAGCACCGTGGCCGCGTCGGCCGCCACCTCGGAGGCCGCCCGCAGCAGTCCGGCGGCAAAGCTGCCGTCATGCCCGCTCAGGCTGGTGACCGGCTGCGCGGACCTGGTGGCGATGCTCCAGTAACCCGCCGCCGCGTTGTGGACCGAGTTGTGGAACTGGGTGGGCGAGACGAGCGGCGCCGGGCCGGCCAGGGTTTCCAGCAGGGCGCCGACCACCGCGGCGTCGCCGTTGGAACTGGCGAACACGCCGGGGATCGCCCCCGGCGCGATCCCCGAACCGGCCTGCGCTTCCGCCGCCACCGCCAGCGCCAGCCGGACCGAGGCCGCGGCGCGCCGGCGTTCATTGGGCGCCAGCAGCTCCGGCGCCGGCAACGCCGCCTCGGAGAAGCGATACGGCGTCTCCCCGCGCAGGATTGCCCGCGCGGCGCCCCATCCGAAGAGCCCCGGCATCCACACCCCGACCCCGCGCACCCGCACCGCGATCATGCCGTCCCCAGCACCAGGGAACAGTTGATGCCGCCGAAGCCGAACGAGTTGCTCATCACCCGCCGGACCGTCCCGGCCTCGTTGGCCACCAGCAGCCGCGCCCCCAGCGCCGGGTCGGGCGCGTCCAGGAACAGCGCGCCCGGGCGCAGCCCGTGGCGGATGCAGAGCTCGCAGATCACCGCCTCCACGATCCCCGCCGCCCCCAGCGTATGGCCGGACCAGGCCTTGGTGGAGCTGCACGGCGTCGCCGGGCCGAAGACCGCCAGCACCGCGGCATCCTCCATCGCGTCATTGGCCCTGGTGCCGGTGCCATGCAGGTTGATGTAGTCGATCGCCTCGGGCCCGAGCCCGGCCGCGTCCAGCGCCGCGCGCATCGCCGCCGCCGCGCCGGCGCCATCGGGGCGCGGGGCGGACATGTGATAGCCGTCGCTCGAAGCCCCGGCCCCGAGCAGGGCCACGCCCTCGCCGTCCGGTTCCAGCAGCGCGAACCCGGCCGCCTCGCCGATCGAGAGCCCGGCCCGGTCCGCCGCCCCCGGCCGGCACGGCGTGGGCGCGATCAGTTCGAGGGCGGCGAAGCCGCGCAGCGTCATCCGGCACAGGCTGTCGGCGCCGCCCACCACCGCGGCATCCGCGAGCCCGGCCGCGATCAGCCGCTCGGCGTCGGCGAAGGCGCGCGCGGCGGAGGCGCAGGCGGTGGAGACCACGAAGGCCGGGCCTTCGAGCTCCAGCGCGGCGGCGATGAAGCGGGCCAGGGCCGCCATGTCGTGGGTGTGGGCGTAGTCGAACCCGGAAGGCAGCGCGCCCGCGGCGTCACGGTCGCAGCAGGCGTCCTCGGCGCTCAGGATGCCGGAGGTGCTGGTGCCCACCACCACCGCGATCCGCCCGGCCCCGTAGCAGGCACGGGCCCGCGCCACCGCGGCGGCGAAACCGTCCATGCCCAGCGCCATATCGGCCAGCCGGTGGGTACGGCAGTCGAACCGGGCAAGCCGGGCCGGCAGGCGATGCGCCTCCACCCCCTCCACCCGGCCGATGTAGCCCTCGGTGATGTCCAGGAAATCGCAGCGCCGCAGGCCGGAGCGCCGCTCCCGCAGCGCGGCCAGGGTGGCGGCGCGCCCATGGCCCATGGCGCTGACCAGGGTGGCGGCGGACAGGAACAGCGGGCGGCGCGGCATCAGGCGGATCGGTCTCCCGGCTCGGGCTCGGCGCGGCGGGGACCGGCGAACAGGAACCCCGCGATCATCGCCGCCGCCGCGCCGATCACAACCGTCAGCCCGATCTGTCGCAACAGCGGCGTGCGCGCCGTGGCCAGCAATCCGAAGGTCATCAAGGTCATCGCGTTGCAGGTTATCAGAGTACGCAGCGTCCGTGCCCGCTCCTCGGCATCCGCCTGCGCGCGGGCGAAGAACAGCGCGTAGTCGATGCCGACTCCGGCGGCGAGTTGCAATGCCACCACCTGCAACAGCGACACCCGCACCCCGAGAAGGGTCAACGTCGCCACCGCCACCACCAGCGCGGCCAGCACCGCCCCGGCCACCCGCGCCACCCGCCACGGGTCGCGCAGCCCCACCAGCAGCACCGCGAGCGCGGCCAGCCCCCCCCAGGCCAGCAGATGCAACGAGGCGACGGTGGCCCGGGTCACCAGCCGCGCCGACTCGGCGGCGACGTCCACATAGAGCACCCCGTGCGCGCGCAACGCCGCCGCGACGCGGTGCGGGTGGGTCACGCCGGAGGGCGCGATCAGCCCGTACCAGTGCCGCCCGCGGCGTAGCAGCAGCGGGGCCAGCCGCGCCGCCAGCACCGGATCGCGCAGCCTCTGCGGCGTGACCGGCGCGGCAAGTCGCGCCGCCGCCACGTCGGCCAGGAACGGGGCGAAGGCGCCGGCGCGGAATCCCAGCCCTGCCGTCGCCGCCGCCATCCGCCGCGCCAGCACTGCCGCCGGCGGCAGCGCCGCCTGGCGGGCCCGCTGGGTAGCCAGGCTGGGTAGCAGCTGTGCCGCATCGGTCACTGAGGCCATCGCCCCGGCGGCGCGCAGCTTCGCCAGCACCGGCGCCAGCCGTTCCTCGGCCACCAGCACCGCCTCGGCGTTGTTCCCCCGCACCAGCCCGAGCTGTCCGGCGTCGGGCACCCCCACCGCCGCGCGCAGCGCCGCATCCTCGGCCAGCACCGGACGCGGCACCGGCGAGAGCGCGGCCAGATCGGTCGCCCAGCGCGGCCCGCCGGAGACCGCCAGGAACAGCCCGCACCCGGCGACCACCGCGAGCCCCAGCCAGCGGAAGCGCCGCCAGCCCTCGACCCGGCCCAGGATCGCGGTATCGCCGAACCCCACCGGCGCCAGCCCGGCCGCCACCACCAGCGGCGGCAGCACCAGCCAAGTCGCCAGCGCCGCCACCGCCAGCCCGGTGAGCGCGATCCCGCCCAGCGCCGCGATCGCCGGCAGCGGCGCCGCCAGCATCCCGGACAGCCCGAGCAGCGCCGCCAGCACCGCCAGCGTGAAGGCCTGGCCGATGCGTCGGAAGGTCGCCGCCGGGGTCTCGCCGGCCTTGCGGTGGCCGATGAACAGCACCGGGTAATCGACGCTCACCCCCAGCATGGTCATGCCGAAGCCGAACGCCATGCCCTGCACCGATCCGGCCCAGGCCTGCGCCAGCGCCGTCGCCACCGCCACCCCCAGCGCCAGCGGCACCAGGATCGCCGCGATCGCCACCGGCGAGCGGAACCGCCAGACCAGCAGCAGGGTCACCGCCAGCGCCGACAGCACCGAGATGCGGGTCACGTCGGCGCGCACCACGCGCTCGGCGGCATCGCTGAGCACCGCGGTGCCGCCCAGCGCCAGCCGGGCGCCGGGGGGCGCGAGGGCGGCGAAATCGGCGCGGATTCGGGCCACCGCGCGGCTGCCGGCGTGCAGATCGATGCCGCCGGCGCGGGTTTCGGCCAGGATCAGCGCCCGCGGCCCGCCGCCGCGCCGCGCGACCATCCACACCCCGTCGCGGGCGCGGATGCGGCTGCCCCCGCTCCAGGCTCGCGCCAGTGCCAGCCCCGCCCCGGTGGGGTCGCGCAGCCCGTAGCGCGCCACCAGCGGAGAGGCCGCGGATTGGAGCCCCGCCAGCACCGCCTTGGCGTCGCGGCGCAGGGCGGCGCGGGTGAACGCCGCCCGGTCCACCCCCGGGGCGAGCAGGTAGCGATGGGCGAACAGGAACCGCGCCGCCGGCGAGCCCAGCAGCGGCGTGCTGCCGTCGCGCACCAGCGCAAACGCCCCGGATGCCGCCAGCCGCGCCGCGAGCGCCCGGCTCAGCGCAGCCAGCCGCGGCGCGGGCACCCCGTCGATCCCGATCAGGATCAGTCGGTTGGCCGCGCCCGCCCGCAGCTCGCGCAGCATGAACCGCGCCGCCGGAGTATCGGCCTGGGGCAGCAGATCGGCGAGGTCGGTGCGGAACCGCGCCGCCCGCAGCGCCGCCCCGGCCAGCGCCAGCGCAACGGCCAGCGCCAGCAGCACCGGCCAGGCGCGGCGGTCGTGCCCTCGCCCCGACGCCGGCGGGGTCACACCACCTTGCGCGCGCGCAAGTCGGCGATGGCGGCGCGATCATAGCCCAGCCGGGACAGGATCGCCTCGGTATCGGCGCCCGGCTCGGGGGTGGCGGAGCGGATCTCCCACGCGCTGCGCGAAAGAGTGATCGGCTGGCCGATCACTTCCACCGGGCCCAGCGTCGGATGCGCCACTTTCCGGGTCAGGTTGAGGTGCTTCACCTGCGGGTCGGCGAACACCTCGTTCATGCGGTAGATCGGGCCGCAGGGCACGCCGGCCTCGTTCAGCGTGTCGATCCAGGCCGCCGAGGGGCGGGTGCGGGTGATGGCGCCGATCGCCGCGTTCAGCGCCGCCCGGTTCTTCGAGCGCGCCGCCCCGGTCGCGTAGTCGGGGTGCGCGATCAACTCCGGCGCGCCCAGCGCCTTGCACAGCCGGGCGTAGATCTCGTTCCCGGCGGCGGCGATGTTGATATGCCCGTCGGCGGTCGGGAACACCCCGGTCGGGATCGAGGTCGGGTGGTCGTTGCCGGCCTGTGGCGGGATCTCGTGGCCGATGGTCCAGCGCGCGGCCTGGAAATCCAGCATCGAGATCTGCGCCGCCAGCAGGTTGGACTGCACCCACTGGCCCTCGCCGGATTGTTCGCGTTCGAGCAGCGCGATCAGGATACCCATGGCGCAGAAGATGCCGGCGGTGAGGTCGGCCACCGGAATCCCGACCCGCACCGGCCCCTGGCCGGGCAGGCCGGTGATCGACATCAGCCCGCCCATGCCCTGGGCGATCTGGTCGAAGCCCGGGCGGTCGCGGTACGGCCCGTCCTGCCCGAAGCCGGAGATCGAGGCATAGACCAGCCGCTTGTTGACCGCGCGCAATGTCTCGTAGTCGATCTTCAGGCGGAACTTCACGTCGGGGCGGAAATTCTCCACCAGCACGTCCGCCTGTTCCACCAGCCGGCGCAGGATCGCGAGCCCGTCGGGGGATTTCAGGTCCAGCGTGAGGCTCTGCTTGTTGCGGTGCAGGTTCTGGAAATCCGGGCCGTGCCGTTCGCCGCCCAGCCCGCCGTCGCCGCCGGGAGATTCGATCTTGATGACCTCGGCGCCCCAGTCGGCGAGCTGGCGCACGGCGGTGGGGCCGGCGCGCACCCGGGTGAGGTCCAGCACTTTGAAGCGGGCGAGCGGTCCGGCGGCCATGGCGGCACTCCTGTATCGGGTTGCCCGCAGTGTCGGGCGATGCGGCCGGCGCGGCAAGCCCGTCAAAAAACCGCCAGCCATCGCAGTTTTGGCGCATGTCGCCGCTGGCGCCGCCCGCCCCGCCGCGCTAGCCTGCGTGCGGCGGAGTCCATCGCCGATCGGGGGGGCCGATCGCGGACCGCGCCACCAGGGGCGGCTTCCGGCCATGCATCCGCACGATATCCACGCCGCGCTCGATCACAGCCGGGTCGAAGCCCGGTTCCAGCCGATCGTCCGCCTGTCCGATCGCGCCCCCGCCGCGTTCGAGGCGCTGGCACGCATCGATCACCCCAGCCTGGGGCTGGTGCCGGCCGACCGCTTCGTCCCCCTCATGGAGCGATCCGGCCGCGGCGCCGAACTCACCGACCAGGTCAGCGCCTCGGTCATCGCCGCCCTGGCCCAGGCCTGGACGGGGCTGTGCACCCTGCCGGTGGGGATCAACCTCCCGCTCGACCTGCTGCTGCGCGCCGACACCGCGGACCGGCTGGCCGATCGCTGCCGCGCCGCCGGGGTGGCGCCGCAGCGGCTGGTGCTGGAACTGACCGAGACCCAGCCGGTCGATGACCCCACCGCCCTCGGCCGCGCATTGGAACGCGCCCGCCGCGCCGGCTTCGGTGCCGCGATCGACGATGTGGGGCCGGCGATGCACTGGGTCAATGCCCTGCTCGACCTGCCGTTCACCGGTCTCAAGCTGGACGCTGGGCTGCTGGACCCTGCGGCGGAGCGCTTCGCTGCCGGCATGGTCGCCGCCGCGCATCGGCGCCACCTGACCGTCACCGCCGAGGGCGTGACCGATGCCGCCGCCTGGGCCCGCGCCGCCGCGCTGGGGGCGGACCGCGCCCAGGGCTTCGCCATCGGCCCGGCGCTGGCCGGGGCGATGCTGGCGGCGTGGCGGCGGGACTGGCAGGTGGCTGCCTGACGCGCGCTACCCGGGGCGGGCGCGAAAACACTCCGGCGCGTGCCCGTCCACCATCCCCACCGCCTGCATGAAGGCATGGCAGATGGTCGGGCCGACGAAGCGGAAGCCGCGCCGGCGCAGCTCCCGGCTCATCGCCCGCGAGGCG
>DAHWNE010000333.1 GCA_027340195.1 Acetobacteraceae bacterium
GAGGGAGCGGGGAGCGGCAGGGATTAGCCCCGGGGGGGCGGCTTCACAAGGGCGGGTTCACAAGGGCGGGCGCGAACCGTTCCGCTGTCCGCCCTGAAAAGCTGGGACCAGGGGCACGGCCGTTCGGCAAGCCATCACCGCTCACCCGCTGAGCGGCGCGCCGGCCCGCACCCGCGCCGGCCGGGCCATCGCGCGGGCCAGGCCGTGCCACAGGACCAGCGCCGCGGCGATGGCCACCGGCGGCAGCACCGCCAGGTTCAGCGCATGCCAGCCCCAGCCGGATTCGATCGCCCCGGAGGTCAGGATCGAGACCGCGACCGATCCGAACACGATGAAATCATTGGTCGCCTGCACCCGCACCCGCTCGTGCGGGTCATGCGCTGTGGCCAGCAGGGCGGTCGCGCCCACGAACATGAAATTCCAGCCCAGACCCAGCAGCATCAGCGCCACCATGAAGGTGGAGAACCACGGGTCGAACCCCAGGTTCACCGCGGCGCAGAAGGCGGCCAGCAAGGCTCCGGTGCAGATCACGCCATGCGCGCCGAAGCGCTGGATCAGCCGCCCGGTGACGAACCCGGGCAGATACATGGCGATCGAGTGGGCGCGGATCACGTCGGCGGCATCGTTCACGCCGAACCCGCAGATCATCATCTGCACCGGCGTGGACGCCATCACCAGCTGCATCGAATCGAACGCCACCATGCCCGCGACCACGGCGATCAGGAAGGTCGGGCGGGCGAGGATCTCGTGGAACGGCACCGGCCGGCTGGTCCGGGCCGGCGGCGGCGGCAGGCGGACGAAAATCAGCAGGGTCGCGGCGATCAGCGGCAGGACCAGCATCGCGAAATAGGTGGCGAGGAACACATGCGCCGGGATCAGGTCATGGGTGCGCTTGACGATCTCCGGGCCGATCGCGGCGGCCAGTACGCCGCCGGCCATGACCAGGGCGATCGCGCGCGGGCGTTGCTCCACGGTGGCGGCCTCGGCGGCCGCGAAGCGCAGGTGCTGGGCGATGCCGTAGCCCATGCCGCCGGGAATCGCCCCCAGGCAGTAAAGCGCGAAATTCCCGCGCCACAGGCCGAACGCATAGATCAGGCAGCCGCAGATCGAAAGGATCGTGCCCAGCCAGAACCCGGGCCGGCGCCCGAGCCGGCCGAACACGAAGCCGGCCGGGATCGATCCCGCCATGACCGAGATCATCTGGATCGCCAGCGGCAGCGTGATGAGCGCCTGATCGCTGGCCAGGCGATGGCCGATCAGCGCGGCCATCACCACCTGACCGCCGGTGACGGCGTTCATCATCGCCTGACAGCCGAACAACAGCCACACATTGCGATTCATGGCGCGGACGTTCCCCGAACAACGGACGGACGGTGGTGGAAATCAAGCGGTGGTCAGAAATGGCTCCACCCGCCGGCACCGAGCGCGATCGGCGCGCCGGCGGGATCGCGCAGGATGACAGTTTCCACCCCGGCCTGGAAGCGGCCGATCCGCGCAAGGGGGATATGCATCTCGCGCGCGGCGGTTTCCAGGGCGGTTTGCGCTTCGGGCGCCACCGCCAGGAGAAGCTCGTAATCGTCCCCCCCGGTCAGGCACAGCGCCAGCTCGTCCTGCCCGGCTTCGGCGGGCCGCGGCACCAGCGCGGCTTCGATCTCCGCGCCCAGTCCGGCGGCGCGGCAGAGGTGACCGAGGTCCTGCACCAGCCCATCCGACACATCCATCGCCGCGCGTACCAGCGCCGGGGTCACCAGCCCCAGCCGCGGGGTGGGCAGGCGGTAGCGGGCCAGCAGCCGGCCGGTCGGGTCCGCCCGTTCCCCGCGCGCCACCCGGAGGCCCAGCGCGGCCTCGCCGATGCAGCCGGTCACGAACACCAGGTCACCCGCCCGCGCGCCCGCCCGACGCACCATCCCGCCCGCGGCGACGTGGCCGAGCGCGGTCAGGCTGAGGCTGACCGGCCCCGGCGTGGAGGTGGTGTCCCCGCCCAGCAGCGGGATGGCGAACGCCGCCTGATCCTGGGCCAGCCCGGCGGCGAAGGCGGCGAACCAGGCCTCCGGCGTGGCGCGCGGGACCGACAGCGCCAGCAGATAGCCGAGCGGGGTGGCGCCCTTGGCCGCCAGATACGACAGATTGACCCGCAGCAGCTTGCGCGCGACCAGGTCCGGCGGGTCGTCGGGCAGGAAATGCACCCCCGCCACCATGGTATCGACCGTCAGCACCAGCGCGCGCCCGGGCGGCGGGTCCAGCAGGGCGGCATCGTCGGTCAGCCCCAGCCCGGCGGGACCGGCGAGGGGACGGAAATGCCTGGCGATCAGGGCGAATTCAGCGGGCAGCGGTGGAGCGGTCACGCGCCCGAGGTTAGGCGCCGGGCCGGGCGGGGGGAAGGCGGCGGCTTGGCGGCGCGGGCGGGGCCGAGGCTGGCGCGGCGGGCTTCCGCGCGGCGCTGCCCTGCCGCGGCCAGCAGGGCGGGCAGGCCCACCGGCGTCTCGGGGGAGGGCGGGGCTTGCGGCTTCGGCGGGGCTTGGCGGTGGGCGGACATCGGCGGACCGGCGGCTGGTGCGGGCGTCGGCATAGCGCCCGCGGGCCGAGTGCGAAACCGGGGAAAGATGACGTTTTCGGGATAGGCGCCCGGCGCGCCGCGCGGGTGTGCTTGACCGGGGGGCCCGCTTCGCTACCCTCCGGTAGGAACACGGGATTGGAGGGGACGGGATGGGCAGCCGCATCGCCATCATGGGAACCGGCGCGGTCGGCGCCTACGCGGGCGGCCACATGGCCGCCGCCGGTGAGGACGTGACCTTCCTCGACCCCTGGCCGGAGCATGTCGAGGCGATGCGCGCCCACGGGCTGCGCGTGAGCCACATCACCGGCGAGGAGTTCACCACCAAGGTCCGCGCCCTGCACCTGACCGACGCCCAGCACCTGGCCAAGGAGCCGCCGATCGACATCGCCTTCGTCTGCATGAAATCCTACGACACCGAATGGGCGACCCGGCTGATCGCGCAATACCTCGCGCCCGACGGGTTCGTGGTCTCGTTGCAGAACTGCATGAACGAGGAGACGGTGGCGCGGGTGGTCGGCTGGGGCAAGGTGCTGGGCTGCATCGCCTCCTCCATCACCGTCGATCTGTGCGAACCCGCCCATGTCCGCCGCGCCGCCGGGAAAAGCCGCGGCAAGGGCCATACCGTGTTCCGGGTGGGGGAGGTGCACGGCCGCATCACCGACCGCGCCCGCGCCGTGCTGCGGTTGGTCGATCTCGCCGACGAGGCGCTGGTCACCACCAATCTGTGGGGGGAGCGCTGGTCGAAGCTGGTCACCAACGTGATGGGCAACGGTATCTCGGCCGCCACCGGCATGATTACCCGCGACACGCTGACCAACGACGCGATCCGGCGCTTCGGCGCCCGGCTGGGGTCGGAGGCGATCCGCGTCGGCCAGGCGCTGGGCTACGATCTCGAGGAGATCCTGCACCTGGACCCGGAGGTCATTGCCCGCGCCGGCGAGGGCGATGCCGCCGCCACCGCCGCCTACGACCAGCACCGGCTGGCCGAGGCGGCGAAGCCCGGCGGCGGGGCCCATCGGCCCTCGATGGGTCAGGACATGGTCAAGGGACGGCGCACGGAGATCGAGTTCCTCAACGGCTTCGTGGTGCGCAAGGGCGAGGAGGTGGGGCTGCCCACGCCGGCCAATGCGGCGCTGACCGAGATCGTGAAAAAGGTGGAGCGCGGTGAGCTCGCACCTGATCCGCGTCACATCATCGATCTGCGATTGAACTGAAAGGCCACGCTCATGGACCTGCGCTTCACCCAAGAAGAACGCGCCTTCCGCGACGAGGTGCGCGCCTTCATCCGCGACAACCTGCCGCCCGACACCGCCGAGCGGATGCGTCTCGGCCATCCGCCGCGCAAGCAGGATACCGTGACCTGGCAGCGGATCCTCAACAAGAAGGGCTGGGCCGCGATCTCCTGGCCCAAGGAATGGGGCGGGCCGGGCTGGTCGGCGGTGCAGCGGATGATCTTCATCGAGGAGAATCAGGCCGCGCCCGCGCCGGAATTGCTGTCCTTCAACATCACCATGATCGGCCCGGTGCTGATCCAGTTCGGCACCGAGGAGCAGAAGCGCCGCTTCCTGCCGCGCGCGGCCAATCTGGACGATTGGTGGTGCCAGGGATTCTCGGAACCGGGCGCGGGATCGGACCTCGCCTCGCTCAAGACCGCAGCGCGGCTGGTGGGCGATCACTACGTGGTGAATGGGTCTAAGATCTGGACCTCCACCGCGCACAACGCCGACTGGTGCTTTCTGCTGGTGCGGACCAACCCGAACGCGGCCAAGCGGCAGGAGGGGATCTCGTTCCTGCTGGTCGATATGAAGACCCCGGGGATCACGGTGCGCCCGATCATCTCCATCGACGGCTCGCATCATCTGAACGAGGTGTTTTTCGACGACGTGAAAGTGCCGGTCGCGATGCGGGTCTATGAGGAGAACCGCGGCTGGGACGTCGCGAAATACCTGCTGGGTAACGAGCGCACCGGCATCGCCCGGCTGGGCAAGTCGCGCGAGCGGGTGGCGATGGCGAAATCCGCCGCCCGCGAGGTGCGCTTCAACGGCCGCAGGCTGATCGAAGACCCGGCTTTCCGCCAGCGCATCGCGCAGCTGGAGGTGGACATGAAGGCGTTGCAGATCACCCAGTACCGGGTGGTCTCGGCGGGTGCCAAGAAATCCGATGGAAGGCCCGATCCGCTGTCCTCGGTACTGAAGGTGAAGGGCACCGAGTTGTTGCAGGCCAGCACCGAATGCGCGATGGACGCGGCGGGGCCGATGGCCAATCCGGTCTGGGCGCAGGAACTCGCGGCGATGGCCAACGAACCCGATCTGTTCGCCGAGGCGTCCGAGCAATCCACCGCCAGCTACCTGATGCTGCGCGCCGCCTCGATCTATGGCGGCACCAACGAGATCCAGAAAAACATTCTGTCCAAAGCGGTGTTGAGGCTCTGATGGATTTCGATCTTTCCGACGACCAGCGGCTGCTGGCCGACAGCGTCACCCGGCTGATGGCCGACCGCTACGGGTTCGAGGCCCGCAAGGGTTATCTGAAGGACCCCGCCGGCTGGAGCGCCGCAATGTGGGGGCAATACGCCGAGCTCGGCCTGCTCGGCCTGCCGTTCGCGGAAGAACATGGCGGCTATGGCGGCGGGCCGGTCGATGTGATGCTGGTGATGCAGGAGTTCGGCCGCGCGCTGGCGCTGGAACCCTATCTCGCCACCGTGGTGCTGGGGGGGACCGCGCTGCAACTGGCCGGCAGCACCGCCCAGCAGGGCGAAATCCTGCCCGCCGTGGCGGAGGGGCGGATGAAGCTCGCCTTCGCCCATGGCGAGCGCGAGGCGCGCTACGACCTTCCCTTCGTCCGCACCACGGCGAAACGGTCGGCTGGCGGCTGGGTGCTGGACGGGGCGAAATCGGTGGTGTTCCACGGCGACTCTGCCGACCGGCTGGTGGTCTCGGCGCGGGTCTCCGGCGATGACGCGGACGAGGACGGGATCGGGCTGTTCCTGGTGGACGCGGATGCCGCGGGACTGGCGCGGCGCGGCTACACGCTGCGCGACGAAACCCGCGCCGCCGAGATCGCGCTGCACAACGTCGCCGCGGTTCCTCTGGGCGAGCCGGGAGCGGCGTTCCCCGTCATCACCCGGGTGGTGGAGGCCGGGATCGCCGCCATGGGCGCCGAAGCGGTGGGCGCGATGGAAGCGATGCACAGCATGACGCTGGAGTATTCCCGCACCCGCGAGCAGTTCGGCAAGCCGATCGGCACCAACCAGGTGGTGCAGCACCGGCTGGCGGAGATGCTGATGTCGATGGAGCAGGGCCGCTCCATGGCGATGCTGGCGGCGATGAGCGTGACCGAGCCGGACGCGGCGGAACGCGCGCGCAACATCTCGATGGCGAAGGTGGGCTACGGGCAGGCGGCGCGATTCGTCTCGCAGCAGACGATCCAGCTGCATGGCGGCATCGGCATGACCGAGGAATACGCGGCCGGCCATTTCTTCCGCCGCTGCCTGGTGATCGAGCACAGCTTCGGCGACACCGCCTATCATCTGGCGCGGCTGGCGGACGAGGTGGAATGAGCCGCAGCCTCACCCTGGCCGGAATCGATCTCGCGCTGGAGGAACAGGGCGAGGGTCCGCCGCTTCTGTTCCTGCACGCCGGGGAAGGGCTGGCGCCGGAACGCCCGTGGCTTGCCCTTCTGGCACGGCGGTTCCGGGTCATCGCGCCCTGGCACCCCGGCTGGGGCGGCTCGGCGCTGCCGGATCGGATCGGGTCGGTCGAGGATCTGGCCTGCCTCTATCTCGACTTGGCCGACGCGCTGCGGCTGGACGGCGCTTGCCTGGCGGGCGCCTGCTTCGGCGGCTGGATCGCCGCCGAACTCGCGGTGCGCCAGCCGGAGCGCTTCGCGCGGCTGGCGCTGATCGCTCCGCTCGGGGTCAAGTTCGGGGCCGTGACCGAGCGCGACATCGCCGACATGCACGCGATGGGGCACGAGGACTACCTCGCCGCCGCCTGGGCCGACCCGGCGCGCGGCGAGCAGGACACCACGGTGCTCGCCGATGACGCGCTCACCGCGATCGCGCGCGGGCGCGAGGCCTTCGCCCTGTTCGGCTGGAAGCCCTACATGCACAACCCGCGGCTGCGGCATTGGCTGCACCGCATCCGCCCGCCCACCCTGCTGCTGTGGGGGGCCGCGGACCGCATCGTCACGCCCGCCTATGGCGCGCGCTGGCAGGAAGCGCTGCCCGACGCCCGGCTCGAGATCATCCCCGACGCCGGTCATTTCCCGCTATGGGAACAACCGGAACCGGCAGTCGCGGCGCTGACCCGGTTCCTGCTGCCAAGCTGACCCGCCGGAGGTCCCATGCGCACCTGGTATTTCTCGGAAATGGCCTACCACCCGGCATGGGACGCGGGCCTCGCGCGCGGCTCGCTGCGGGTGGTGCTGCCGAACCGGAACGTGGACCCCGAGCAGGCGCACCGCCTGCTCAACCGCTATCTCGACGAGTTCGCCCTCTGCGACGAGCTCGGCCTCGATATCATGGTGAACGAGCACCATGCGACCGCCACCTGCATGACTGTCTCGGTGCCGATGGCGCTGGCGATCATCGCG